>JAQGJF010000152.1 GCA_028290765.1 Tardiphaga sp. | reverse complement strand
ATGGCGGCCATGCGACCGAGGCCCCATAGGCCATCTGATGGACGAACTTGCCCGCGTAGGCCAGCGGCCGGTCGTGCACGGCGGCCAGGAAGATCCGCTGATAGGCTGCGGCTGCGCCGACGGCATTCCCGGTATCGTCGGCGACGTCTCGATCCAATGCGGCGTCGAAGAGGCACGCGTCGCTGAAGAACCCGAGCACGGGCCAGCGACCCGGCTCCGCGGCGAAATCGGCAGCAAGCCGCGCCATCGTGGCGTCGGCGCGGTCGCCGGCCGCCGACACGATCTCGCGGCGCGCTGCATCGCTTGCAAGCACGATGTTCAGGTGATTGCAAAACAGTGGCTTGGGGACGAACACGACCGAGGCTTGGTCTGAGTCGGAAGCCCCGAACCGGGAACCGGCGGCGAGGAGCGCCAGCGCCGCCGCGACGGACACGGCAATCACGGCAAGGCGCGCGGATGTGTCTGGCCGGGCGAGGCGAGCGCCCACCACGACGGCGGCGATTGGGACCAGGACTCCCTGCGATCTGAGGCATGCCGCGAGCGCCGCGCACAGGATGGAGGCAGCGACCGCGCAGCATCGCGCCGTTTTGCCGACGCAGGTGGCAACGACCAATCCAGCCATTGCCAGATTGAGGAAGACCGCAAAGAGAAGCTCTTCGGTGAGGACGTTCCTGAACAGCAGCAGGCCCGGGCACGTCGCCACGAGGATTATCGGCACGAGCCCACCGGCGTTCCGCGTCGCTGCCTGGGCGGTTGCTGCAAGCGCCAGCATCAGGACGGCCCACGCCGCCTGTTGCAGGCGCACCACCGTCCCGAAGCCGCCTCCGAACGCGAACGTCACGGCCAGGAACGCCGGGTAGCCCGGATCGCGCCCGCCCGCCACGGTCGGCTTTCCGGCCTCGAGCGTGCGAAGTGCAGATTCCACGAAGGACGGCGTGTCGCCCCAGACGACCGGAACCGCGGGCCTGAACGATACGACGATCGCTACCAGCAGCGCTGCCCATGCCAGCACGGCCCATGGGGACGCGACGCCGCCCAGGAAGGCGGCGCCGCCCGTTGTACGCGCTGGAGCTTCGCGGTCGGACTGCACGATTGCCGTCCACACGGAAAGTATGCCGCCCAAGCTTCATGCTAGACTAAAACGCTCTACAAGACCATCGGAGGGCACGGCCTGCTCCCGGTTCCCTCGCCTTCCCGTCAGTACGCGCGCCTGCGAGACATGATGGTCTACGCCTGCATGCATGATGGTCTACGCCTGCATGAATGTGGCATCGAATGGCGCATCCGACGCATTAGCAGGTGATCGAATAGCGACGCCGTTTGCTGCGGCGCATGAGTCTCTTTCTTGGCGCGAACCGGACCTGACAGGCTCACCTGATGAAGTTCGTTCTTGAGGGCAAAGCCGACTTCCCGATTGCGCGCCGTGCCTCATAGGCGGCGCGCAGGTCAGTGAATTCCGTATCGCCGCCGACCGGGTCATCAACAGATCTGATGGTCCCGAAATCCAACTTCCGGTCTTCCCCACACAACGGACATCATCAGACGATCCCGGCATATCTCAAACGGTAGAGTCGAGGATGGGCACGGTAGCTTGAGCCATTCGGCAACGCTCGTTTCCCATCTTCACCGCGAGGTACACGGAGAGCAAACTAACCGCACGCGGCTTCGGCGCGGTGAGTAACTCTCCTTCGCCCCTCGACACAGCAATCTCCGGCGGCGCCTGTCGTTGATGGTGTTTGCAGGTTCATGGCCAATCGCCACAACCTCGCCATCCTCGAAAGCGCACCAGAATTCAGGGCCCTTTCCTCAGCCAGCATTACCCGGCTTCAACGGTCATACGACCCCGTCCGACAGCACCGAGGGCCGGCAGCACGCACCCGTGCCCGATCATCACGATGACCAGGGCGCAGATATGCTTCAACGATAACGTCGAATCGTTCCTCGACCGGCATTCCCTTCATAATCTTCAGCCATTGGGAGACCGTTTGATCCATGGCCAAGGCGAACGCCTCGACCACCAGAGCTTCGCGCGATTCGAAACGAGCGTAGAAGCCACCGTGCGTGAGACCCGCGAGCTTCATCAAGTCGGCCACGCTCATGCCGTCGGCGCCGCCTTGACGCAGACCATAGGAGGCCTCCTCGACAATCCGGCTCCGGGTCTGCAGCCCGTGGCCCTTTACGTAACGCATCGTCGGCTCCATCGAAAATTCGGAAACAGTCTGATGGCAACGAACCGCATTTTCATCTCACCAATTCTCGGCGAATGGCCGAAGCTCGG
This sequence comes from Tardiphaga sp., assembly GCA_028290765.1. The sequence goes on along the minus strand of JAQGJF010000152.1, from coordinate 1,876 downwards.
TAAGGAATGACCATGCCGAGCGGTCCTGGTTTAGAGGTGCCACAGTTCGTCGGCGATTGCGGATGGCTTGACAGAGAACTCGTCCGGCGCTTCCCGCAGACGTTCTCGCATTCGCGGCACATCGATCACGGCGTCGATAAGGACGTAAGCGACGTGGATACCGCGCGGTCCGAGATCGCGCGCGATCGACTCCGATAGAATACGCTGGGCTGCCTTGGTCGGGGCAAAGCCGGCAAAATTCGCCTTGCCGCGAACTGCGGAGGTGTTGCCGGTGACAAGGATGGTGCCGTTACCAGCCTTGATCATGTCCGGCGCCACTTCACGCGCCAGATACAGCAGGCCCATGACATTCACTCGAAAGTTCCGTTCCAGCATTTGGGGCTCGATTTCGAGAAACGCTCCCCACCCTCTCCCACCGCGTTATGTATTAGCACATTCGGGGAGCCGTATCGATTGCGGACGTGCGCAACAGCGTCAGCGACCTGGCTTTCGCTCGAAACATCGCAGATCACCGCGTGGGTATCCGGAAGCTCCTGTTCCAGCGCGATGACACGCCGACCTCGCGCGGCGTTGAAGCGACGTGATAGTGAGTTCCTTTTATCGATCCAGTCACTTCACCATTTCCAAAGAAAAGCCAAACGCTATTGGCTTTTCGCAGCAAATGGAGAGATTGAATGGCGAAGCTGAAATTTCTATCGGCGGCACTGATCGCCGCGGTCATGCTCGCGACTCCCGTCATGGCTCGCGAGATTCATACAAGCTCGCGGCACCTCGCCGTAAATGCCGGTGCGAGCGCCACGCCAGGAGTCCAGTATTTTGGCGATGCGGACCGTTTTCGCAGATACGAAGGCCAAGACGTGTGGGGCCACTGGGGTACCTACTATGGACCCATGCTTCCCTCAATTCCATGACATCATCGCCGCCTGCTGCGATCCCGCGCGACGTACTTTACGCGGCATGGTGGATTAGATGATTGCTGCGGCGCATGAGCCCGTTCCGGGCACTTTCGAGGGATGCCGAATGACGCTGAGAATGTCTGCTATTTGGCAAGTGAGGGCGCGCGGGCAACGTGACGCGATTGACCCGCGACGGTCATGAAAAGCCAAACGACGGCATCGCTGGACAACCATAGATCAGCATAAAAATGAACAATCTGATTATTCTAAACTGAAAGGCAAATTACGATGACCAAGATCATAGTGCTCGGCGCCTCGGGCGCGCTGGGTAAGCACGTTGCTCAGCAAGCCGTTGATGCCGGACAGAGGTTTCGGTGGCGGTGCGCACACCTGGGCGGTCACGATGTTGCCATCAACTCTGCGGGTTCGGTTAGCGACGGCGACAGATTCGTCACTCTAGTAGCGCATATTGTCAATGGCCTAGAGATCATTGATCCGGCAAATCGCCCGGTGGCGTGGTTCGTGGCGGGAGCAGGTCTGGGCCGACAATGCGAATGAAAAACGGCACCATGAGGCTCGTTGGCGCCACTAAAGCGCTCGGCATCGATATCCCCGCGACGTTGCTCGGCCGCGCCGACGAGGTATCGAATAAGGTTGGCGACTTCCGTTGATGACCCAAAGCGGAAACTGAGCGGCATTGCTTGTATGAAGAATGTTTTAATGGTGACGGTGCGGTTGTCTCCTATTTAAACAACATCCGCAGAACAAAGGAGACAACCATGAATCGTTGTCATGAAGCGGTGGATGTCGCGGACCGCCAGTGGACGAGGAAATTCGTGCAAGAGCCTGGCGATCATAAGGATGTAGCCGCCTCAAATGATTTGAGTGTCGTTTTAGAGTTTACGCAGATGCTGTCTGACGGCGGCAACGAGAATGATGTGTCGCGCCTCGCAACCGATCATGGCTGGCTCGACGTGAGT
>JAQGJF010000314.1 GCA_028290765.1 Tardiphaga sp. | reverse complement strand
TTGGCGTTTAAAGACCTGCTGACACTTCTGACGATTGCGCAGTTACGACCGACGCAGGACTATTTGCATAATCCATCAACCCTGCCATGGGATCGAAAGACCTCCGAAATGAAACGGAAGAGCCTGGAAGGAAGCGCCTGTGCGATTGCAAGGACGCTGGACGTGGTCGGCAACCGGTGGTCCCTCCTGATTATTCGTGAAACAATTGCAGGAACGACGCGGTTCAGCGACTTGCATCGCCAATTAGGCGTAGCGAAGAACATCCTGACCGTCAGGCTGAGAGCCCTCGTCGAGGACGGACTTCTGGAAACTGCGCCGGCATCCGACGGAAGCGCATTCCAGGAATACCTCATTTCCAGCAAGGGGCGCGCGTTGTTACCGGCGCTCGTCGCGCTGGCACAATGGGGCGAAGAGTTTCTCTTCGAGCCCGGTGAACCTCAACTGGTCCCGGTCGACGCAAAAGGCGGTCGCTCGCTGAAGAAGCTGCGTATTCAATCCCAGGATGGCCGATCGTTGCATCTTGATGAAGTACTCTTGAGAATCGTTCGGTAGTGATTATCAGGCCCCTGCGCAAGAATGTCCTCTACAGGATCTGGCGTGCCCCATCTGGACGCCCAACAGCGTGCGGTACCCATTGCATTGCATGCCGGTGGCCGTCACAGCGAGCGTACCCCACCCAATGAATGGCAAGGAGAGATCGATGAGAATACCATTTCCGATCGACGTCGTCGGGGCGGCCGTCAGATTGATACTGGTCGGCGTCGCTCTTTCGGCGATCGACGTCGCGCAAGCAGCGCCATCTGCACTCGACGTCATTCGGACACGCGGTGTACTGCTTGTCGGGACGACCGGCGACTATTCACCTTTCAGCCGCCGCACCAGAAGCGGCGAGTTGGCAGGCGCAGACATTGATATGGCACGTTCGCTGGCTGCGACAATCGGAGTCAGGCTTGGATTCGTGCCTACCACTTGGATAACATTGCTGGATGACTTTACTTCGCACCGGTTTGATGTGGCAATGGGTGGCGTGACAATCACGCCCGAACGTGCCGTCAAAGGCGAATTTTCAATTCCTGTAATGAACGACGGGAAACGGCCGATCGTTCGTTGTGCCGATAAGGAGCGACTAAACTCGATTGCGGCTATTGATCAAGCGGACGTTCGCGTGGTCACTCCGCCAGGCGGCACCAACGAGGCATTTGCCAGATCCACCTTTAAAGCCGCGCTGGTTACGGTATTCCCTAATAACGTTGCCATATTCGACGAGATTGCAGCGGGCCGGATGGATGTAATGGTCACAGACGGTGTCGAAGTCGACCACCAATCGGCGCTGCATGCTGGGATACTCTGCCCGGCGAGTGTAGCAGCACCGTTTACCCATTTTCAGAAAGCCTACTTGCTGCCCAAGGACGATGAAATGAAGCAGTTTGTTGATCGGTGGTTGGCGCGGCAGCTGGCGACAGGCGCCTGGAGCAAGGCGTTGGACAAGGCAACAAAGGATTGAAGGGGCTTTCCTGGCCAGACGAGCGAGTTAGCGAGGCGAAGCGGATCGCCGCGATTCAGCTCACCGCGCAGCGGCCAATCGATTGCTCCGATCACGGGACAAAAGTTTCGGTAGTTGATTGACGACGGGACTCTTTTCAATTGCTTGAGCCACGAACCGGCCAATCAACCAAGATGCCGCCGGACCAGGCGGCGTATCTGTCGGATAAATGGCGTGCAGTCGAATCGACGCGCCGTTACACTCGGGCATATCCAGCCTAACGAGCTGCTTTTTTTCAAGATCCTCGCGCACCATCGGTTCAGGCATGTAGCCCCAGCCGATGCCTTCCTTCAGCAACGTGTGCTTGGAGCCGAGGTCGGCCAAGCGCCAGGTCTGAGTTCCGATCACGCCGAGATCCTGGCCCTGCGCGAGCGTCGAGCGATCCGTCAACACAAGCTGAATGTGCTCGCGGCCAGCACCCGGCACGTTCCGACCGGCGAGCGCCAGTGGGTGATCGGGAGCCGCGACAGGGATCAACTCAACGCTGCCGACCCCGATGCGCTCAAGCCCGGGGACCTCCGCATCGAGAGGCCCGCAGATTCCAATCGTGGCCGTGCGGTCGACCACCATTTTGGTCACCGCACCAAGCGCTTCGATGTAAAGGCGCAGCGACACCGTCGGAAACTCCGCTCGAAATGCCTTGAGCGCGTCGACTACCCGCGAAGAAGGCAACATCACGTCAAGGACGAGATGGACTTCGGTCTCCAGACCCTGGAGAAGGCCACTCACCTTTGCGCAGAGTCCGTTGATTCCGTTGGAGATGGTGCGCGCCTCCGACAGCACGGCCCGGCCGGCTTCAGTCAATTGAGGTTTACGAGTCAACTCGCGATTGAACAACGAAACACCGAGCTGCAATTCGAGATTCGCGATCGCGTAACTGATTGCAGAAGTGGCTCGTCCTAGACGTCGGCCCGCTGCAGCGAAACTGCCCGTTTCAACGACGGCCAAAAACACCCTGAGCTGATCGAGGCTCGGCGTACCGGGACCTTGCATGTCTAAATCTCTGAACGTTGCTTTCGACATTTTACGGCTATCTGTGCGCCGAAGTGCATGAATAACCTTGCCGGAAGATAAACGCGCAATGCTCACCCGCAAGTAGAGTGGATAGATCACATTATGGACAACATCCAATCAGGCGCGATGCACAGCGACTTGGGCCATTCCGACGGCAGAAACGCGCCAAAGGAACGATCATGGTAGGCTCAAATTACGATTATGTGATCGTCGGTGCAGGTTCTGCCGGATGTGTGTTGGCGGCGAGACTCAGCGAAGACTCGGGTGTGCGCGTCGCGCTTGTCGAAGCAGGTAGTTCTGACGATGCACCAGAAATCCATCTCCCTGTCGCCTTCCCTCAGCTGTTCAAGACAAAATTCGACTGGGATTTCGCAACCGAGCCGGAACCAGCATTGGGACGGCGCCGGATTTACATTCCGCGCGGCAAAGTACTGGGCGGAAGCTCGTCCATGAACGCCATGATCTACATCCGCGGCAATCCGCTGGATTTCGATGACTGGGCCGAACGAGGAGCTTCCGGCTGGTCTTATCGCGACATCTTGCCCTACTTCATCAAGGCGGAAGGCAACGAGCGCAGCGACAGCGAGCTTCATGGCTGCCAGGGACCGCTGACGGTGCGTGACGGCCGCTCGATGCATCCGCTGGTCGACCGTTTTGTGCAGGCCGGGATCGAGGCAGGTTATCCGCACAACGATGATTTCAACGGCGCTTCACAGCTTGGCGTGGGCCGATTTCAAGTCACCCAGCGCGACGGGGCACGCTGCAGCGCAGCTCGGGCCTATCTTCACCCGGCAACGCAGCGGTCCAATCTGCACGTGTTCACGGATGGGTTGGTGACTCGATTGCTGTTTGATGGAACGCGCGCCTCGGGCGTAGCCGTCTTCCGCGAAGGTGCACAGCAAACCCTGCGCGCGGACCGAGAGATCATTTTGTCGGCGGGCACCTATGGGTCGCCGCAACTACTGATGCTGTCGGGCATCGGTCCCGGCGCTCATCTCAAGACGCTCGGAATCATGCCCTTGCTGGATCTGCCGGTCGGCGAGAACCTGCAGGATCATTCGGTGGTTTATCCCGGTTATTTCACGAATGAGTCGACCTTACTCGGTGCGGGATCCAATGCGGATATGGTGCTCTATCAGAGCCAACGGCGCGGCCCGTTAACCTCGAACGTTGCCGAAGGCGGCGGGTTCATGATGAGCCGCCCTGGCCTCGTGGCGCCGGACATCCAGCTGCATATGGTGCCGACGATGTGCATCGATGAGGGACTTACGCCAGGCTTCGATCAAGCCTTCGGACTAGGTTCCTGCGTCCTGAAGCCGACCAGCCGCGGGAGGGTCGGTCTTCGTTCGGCCCGGCCCGACGCGAAGCCAAGAATATTCTGCAATTTCCTGGCCACGCTCGAGGACAGGAGCACGATGATCGCAGGCGTTCGGATAGCGCTCGATATAGTGCAACAGCCCAGCCTTGCTGCCGTGACGCGGTCGATACATCAGGCGCCCGACTCGGACAGTGAAGCCGACATCTGGTCGCACGTACAGCAATATGCGGGCACCCTCTATCACCCCACGAGCACCTGCAGCATCGGGGCCGTGGTCGATCCAGCCTTAAGGGTGCTCGGCGTCGAGGGATTGCGCGTGGTCGATGCCTCCGTCATGCCCACCATTGTGCGGGGCAACACCAACGCGACCGTCATCGCCATCGCTGAGAAAGCCGCCGATCTCATCTTGGGGCGACAGACAGCCCCTACCATGCAACCCAACTCGCAAGGAGCTTCTCTATGAACTATAATGTTCGCCACCTACCGGCGATCGGTCGGCTGTTAACTGCTGCGATATTTATTGTCAGCGGCTTCGGCAAGATCGCCGCGCCTGCGATGACCCAGGGCTACATCGCGTCAGCCGCACTACCGGTGCCGACGATCGCCTATTTGATCGCAATCGTGATTGAAGTAAGCGGTGGACTCTTTCTCGTCCTCGGTTTTCGCACTCGGGCAACCGCCGCCGTGTTGGCTGCCTTCGTCGCGGCGACGGCGCTCAGCTTTCATCATAATTTCGCCGACCAGAACCAGGTTATTCATTTTTTGAAGAACATCGCGATTACCGGCGGGTTGCTCCAAGTCGTCGCGTTCGGCGCGGGCTCCTTCAGCTTTGATAACCGCCGGACATCGCTAGACCTCCCGGCACCGACGCACCTGTCGGAAAGGAGCTCCGCATGATGACCGCCGCCGAACTCGTTCAAGCTCAGTTACGATGCATGACATCCGATCCTGTCGCGTTGCGCGCTCTATTTGCGGAAAACGCGGTTTGGGAACTCCTCTATGGCGCATCCGCCGGCGTCGCCAGCCCTTTGTCCGGAATCGACCACATCGTCAGCGCGGTGCGTGACTTCACTTCACGGGTGGAAGGTTTGCGCTTCGGGGATCCGACAATTTATCGCGTGGAGGGAGACGATGCGGTGTTCGCGGAGTTTTACGCTGATGCGACCGTCATTGCGACTGGCCGCTCCTATCATCAGGACTATGTTTTCTATTTGCGCGCACGCGGCGGCAAGATCGTGCTGATCAAGGAATACTTCGACGCCGTCAGGCTCGTCGCGGCATTCGGTGAAACGTCGGACAGCACCCCTGAGCGCTGATTTCGAGGTCGTAATAGTCGGCGGTGGTCCGGTTGGATTGTGGCTTGCCTGTGAGCTGGCGCTGGCAAAGGTGCGGGTCACGGTGCTCGAGCGACGCGCCGATCGGGTCACTCAATCCCGCGCGCTGGCGATCCACGGCCGGACACTCGAAGTGTTCGCCCTCCGCGGCTTGGCGGATCGTTTTCTCGCCCGGGGCCGTCCGGTCTCGACCGGCCATTACGGCGCACTTAACACGCCGCTGGACTTCTCGGTATTCGACACGCGATTTCCCTTTCTCCACATCCTGCCTCAAGCAACGACTGAGCGGCTGCTCGAAGAACGAGCGCTGGAACTCGGCGTGGACATCAGGCGCGGCTATCTTGTCGAGACCATAGAGCAGAACACGGACGGTGTGATCGCAAAGGGCCGGAATGGCGCGACGCTTTTCCAGCTCCCTGCACCCTATATCGTCGGCGCCGACGGAGCCCGCAGCATGGTGCGGCGTGCGGCCGCCATCGATTTTCCTGGCCATCCGGCACGACACACAATGATGCTGGGAGACGTCGTGCTGGATTCACCGCCGGTACTACCGGTGGTTACGATCGTGAACGAGGCCGGAGGCATGATCGTCGTGCAGCTCGGAGATGGCGTCCATCACAGAATCGTCGTCGTGGATGTGCCGACAGACGCGAACCAGCTCTCCGAGCCCGTTACGCTTTCTGGCCTCGCAGCCGCTGCGACCCGCGTCGCCGACACGGATTTTCGTCCGCGCGATCCGATCTGGCTGTCGCGCTTCTCGGATGAAACGCGACTCGCCGAACGCTACCGAAAGGGACGGATTCTCCTCGCCGGCGATGCAGCCCATATTCACTCTCCGATGGGCGGTCAAGGCATGAACGTCGGCATCCAGGACGCGATGAACCTTGGCTGGAAACTGGCGAGCGTCCTGCGGGATGCTGCGCCCGAGGCATTGCTCGACACTTACGAACGGGAACGTTGGCCGGTTGGTGAGGTACTGCGCCGCAATACACTCGCACAGCTCGCCCTGTTCTCTACTTATGACCCATCCATGCTCGCGCTGCGGTGTACGCTCGATAATGTCGTCCGCGTTCCCGAGGTCAACCGCCAGCTTTCAGAGGAGGTTTCCGGCTTTGGCGTAGCCTACCCGGAGCCGCTTTTTCCGCCCGCGCGGGGCTGGCAACATCGAAAGGGAGTGAGTGGACACCGCCTTCCCGACATGGACCTCACGCTGGAAGACGGCTCGCACACCACACCCTCTCGCCTGCTTGAGGATGGCAGTTGGCTCAGGCTGCAATTGTCGCCGGATGAGAAAGCCCCGTCTGACGCAGGCTCCATCAAGAACGTTAACTTGCCGAATGGTTCAAATCACCGGGTTCTCGCCAATCTCGCCTCGGTGCTCGTGCGGCCAGACGGCTATCTCGGTCATGTGCGCCCGGCCGACGGCGCTTGCGATGCGGAAAGGCCTGCCGACTGAGGCACTCCTTCATATCTCCGTTGCGCACCCAAACCGCCACCTTCTCCAGATTGATGTCCAAGATGGATCAAGGGTGAAGCAGGCGGTCGGCAAGACATGACGGATCACTGGCTACACGGTAGTAAGGGTTCATCGACCTCATTAGGCAAGTGCCGATACGTAACACTGCGGGCTATATACCGATGAGGTTTGTCCGCGGTTCAGTCAGTTGCTCTGCTACGCATGAACGTCCGTTTCGCGCCAGAAACGGTCACTTGGGGACTGATAAGCTATTATGCCAAATCTTATCAGCGAGCCGACTGACTCCGTTTTTGCCAGTTTCTAGTAAGTTTGGAGCCGGACTACCTTCAGGCCGCGGCTTTAGAAACCACCAAATGCGTTAGCTCAACGCCACTCTCACTTGTTAGACTAATGCGATAGGGATGAGGCTCGCCATTTCTGATCCGCTCCGGTTTCACTGCAAGAGACTGCGGCCGTTCGCGAATGTCCTGAACCAAGCCGAGGCCTCCCTATCCCTGCAAACCCCGGGGAGAGGCCCCTCAATTTCTTCGATTCCGCCGCATCCAAAAACGTAAATGGCCGGGACAAGCCCGGCCACCACGAACAATCCTATCGATCAAGCCGACAGCGCTCCCCGCCTCAATTCTTCGTCTTGTCGACCAGCGCGCCCTGCTTGATCCAGGGCATCATGTCGCGCAGCTTGGCGCCGACGTCCTCGATCGGGTGGGCGGCGAGTTTTGCACGCGTGGCCTTGAAGGAGGTCTGGTTGACCTTGTTCTCCAGCATCCAGTCGCGGGCGAATTTGCCGGACTGGATGTCGTCGAGCACGCGCTTCATCTCGGCCTTGGTTTCCGAGGTGACGATGCGCGGGCCGGTGACGTATTCGCCGTATTCGGCGGTGTTGGAGATCGAGTAGTTCATGTTGGCGATGCCGCCTTCATAGATCAGGTCGACGATCAGCTTCACTTCGTGCAGGCACTCGAAATAGGCCATCTCCGGCGCGTAGCCGGCTTCCACCAACGTCTCGAAACCGCCCTAGATCAGTTCGACCAGGCCGCCGCACAAGACCACCTGCTCGCCGAACAGATCGGTCTCGCATTCTTCCTTGAACGAGGTCTCGATGATGCCGGCGCGGCCGCCGCCGATCGCCGAGGCGTAGCTCAGGCCCAGATCATGGGCGTTGCCGGAGGAGTCCTTGTGGATCGCGATCAGGCAGGGCACGCCGCCACCGCGCTGGTATTCGGAGCGCACGGTATGGCCGGGGCCCTTCGGCGCGATCATCAGCACGTCGAGATCGGCGCGCGGCTCCAGGAGGTTGAAATGCACGTTGAGGCCGTGGGCGAACAACAGCGCCGCGCCGTTCTTCATGTTGGCGTGCAGATGGTCGCGGTAGATGTCGCCCTGCAATTCGTCGGGGGTCAGCATCATCATCACGTCGGCCCATTTGGCGGCCTCGGCGACTTCCATCACCTTGAAGCCGGCGGTCTCGGCCTTCTTGGCCGAGGCCGAGCCCTTGCGCAGCGCGATGGCGACTTCCTTGACGCCGGAATCCTTCAGGTTCAGCGCGTGCGCATGGCCCTGGCTGCCGTAGCCGACGATGCAGACCTTCTTGCCCTTGATGAGGTTCAGGTCGGCGTCACGATCGTAATAAACCCGCATTGGTCGTTCCTCTGTTCCGGCGGTCAGAACCTGTCAGATCCGCCTGTTAACGAACCTGAAAACGCCCTGCGGCGCCGGTTCTGAATGACGCCGCTTTCTAGGGCGGCGGGTGCCGCGAGACAAGCCCGCGGCGGTGATTTTGGCCCTTTCAGGGGCCCCTGTGCGCTGCACTCATAACTCGCAAGATCATGGCTCCCAGAGCACCGGGATCAGCGAGGCCAGGAGCAGCACGGCCATGACGATGTTGAAGGCCCGCACGGACCTCCGCGAGTTCAGGATCGGCCGCA
>JAQGJF010000264.1 GCA_028290765.1 Tardiphaga sp. | reverse complement strand
ACCTGATCGCGATCACGGGAGATCTGATCGACGGCACCCTCGATGCGCGGCGCGCCGACATCGAGCCGTTGCGGGACCTGAGAGCGACCGACGGCGTCTACGTGATCTCCGGCAATCACGAATACATTTTCGGCTACAGCACGTGGATGGCGCACTTCGCCACGTTGGGACTGCTGTCGCTCGAGAACAGGCACATCGTTCTCGATCGCAACGGCGGCAAGCTGGTTCTCGCCGGCATCACTGACCGGGCGTCGCGCCGCACCGGACGTCCTGTCCGCGACCTTGCCGCAGTCCTCGAAAGCGCCCCTAAAGGCGCCCCTGTCATCCTGCTCGATCATCAGCCGAGCGACGCGCGGCACGCTGCGGCGCTTGGCGTGGCTCTGCAACTATCCGGACACACGCACGGCGGATTGATCCTCGGGCTCGACCGGCTGGCCGCACGCGCCAACGCCGGCTACGTCTCGGGTCGTTACGACGTCGACGGGATGACGCTCTACGTGAACAATGGAACCGCACTGTGGCCAGGCTTCGCGCTGCGGCTCGGTCGTCCATCCGAGTTGACGCGGATCACGCTGCGCCAGGCGGGCGCCACCTGACCGCGTGACGACCGAAGCCGGCCAAGAAGCCGCGCAAGGTCGTCAGCGGCCAGAAGGAAATGCTGATGCCGATCGCCGGAAAGAAGCAGGCGAAGGAGGCCACGCCTAGTTAGGGATCGACCATCGGTGGTTGGCGGCCAATTTCGGCGTCATCGATGATAGCGCGCCGGGACGTTTCTCTGCTTAGGCACCAGCGGAAGGGGTCCAATCACGCGAAAGCGGAGTATCGGGATAGCCGGAAAAACGGCTCGACTTCGTAGGCCGGATCGATGGCAAGGCGGGCAAGCTTCTCTCCAATCGCCGGCGCGAACTTGGCGCCGTGACCCGAGCAGGGCGAGGCAACGATGAGGCGGGAATTCGGCCATCGATCGATGATGAACTCCTCGCCTTCGTCCGGCCGACGGTCGGCCTTCAACGTGTTCGTGTAGAGGCAAATGTCGCGATCGATGATCGGCCCCGCCGCGCCCGGAACGAGCTCGGCAAGGGCATTGCTGACCGGCATCAGTTCAGCATCGGTTGCCGGCGGGTCCCAATCGTCCGCATCCACCGTCGGTCCATGATTGTGAGGCGCCGCTTTGACTCCACGTTGTTCGAAATCCGGGAAGCCATAGATGACATCGTCGAGTCCGCGCTCGAGAATGAACAGCGGGAACCGGCCGGGCAACACAGTCTCCGGACGCGCCGGCCTGAACCAGCCAACGGCCTGCCGAGTCACCTCGAGCACGGAAGACATTTCCGGCAGGGTGCGGCTGAGCCAGGGACCGAGGGCCAGAATGGCGCGCTGGGCGAGCACCTCCTGCGTTTTGGTGCGCACCAACACGCCATCTGGACGGCAATCGATATTGGCAGCCTCTGGAACCACGCGGTCTCCGGCGCGAACACGCATGATCCTGAGCGCGACGTCGGCTTTCAGGATGGCCCCGCCGTCCTGCACGACCACATCCCAATCGGGAGGCAGGGCGAATGCCGGGAATTCCCGATTTGCCGCCGCGGCCGATCGCGCGGGGTCTGGATGGCCTTTAGCGATCGCTGCTGCGCGTGAGGCGGCCACCATGGCCGAGCCGGGCCGGCCGGCCTCCAGCACCGGAGACGGTATGAGGATCGTTTCGCCGCTACCGGCTTCCAGCCGCGTCCAGCCCGCGAGGGCCGCGTCGCTCAAGTTGGTATAATTGTCGTTCTCGAAGTTGAACCGCCGGAATACCCGACAGGAGCCGTGGGACGAACCCCGATTAGAGCCAAGACCAAGGGGGTCGAATCCCAGCGCATCGACGCCGACGTTCAGTAAGGCGTCGAGAGCCGCGCTGCCCATCAGGCCAAGCCCGACTACGGCGACATCGCACGTGCGCATGACGGCACCTCTCCATTCCTAAGAACCTGACTGAAAATGCGTCCAATGAAATCGTGGGTTTCCAGAGCGTCATGCCCGGGCTTGTCCCGGGCATCCACGTCTTGACCGCAGCAAAGACGTGGATGGCCGGGACAAGCCCGGCCACGACGGGTGGAAAACACGCCCTATTCCAAGGCGGCGGCTAAGGCGGCCCCTCGGGAGAGCTCTTCTTCACCAAAATTACCCAAGGTTGGTACGGCGACAGAGAATGCTCCAGTGCTGCCTTCGCTGGCCGTGTCCATAACGCTCAATGAAATCTACGATACGCTAGACGTGCGGCCTCGACCGCGCCTCCAGGTCGTCAAGAACGAACACACCAGCAGTGGCATGCGATTGCGACGTTAGCGCAAGACTGGACTGCGACCGAGAGAAGCCGAGAATATCATGGCTGCCAAGTCATCCTCGAAAGCCAAGAAGCCTACCCACGAAGCTTTCGTCGTCACCGGCGAGGGCGAGAACGCGTTCTGGACCAAGATCGGCGGGGTCTGGCCGCGCGACGACGGCAAGGGGTTCAACGTCGAACTGATTGCCCTGCCCGTCAGCGGTCGTCTGGTCATCCGCGAGCGCAAGGAGGCCTAAGAAGCTCAACTCCACAAACTACGAGTGCCCCTGCCGGGGCATTCGCTTTGCGCGTTGGTACAGCTACTTGCACTTGTCGGCGGGAACGAAACTTCCTTGTCCGCTCTCATCCATGCG
>JAQGJF010000268.1 GCA_028290765.1 Tardiphaga sp. | reverse complement strand
AGCCGACAACTCCTCGGCGGCCGCCGCGACGGTGCCGACATTGTTCGAGGCGGTCTGGGAAGCAGCGCCGACCGTTGCGGCCCGCGCGCTGGCATCGCTCGCGGTCGCGGTCATGGATTGCGCCGTGGTCTGCATGCCCGCCGCCGCCGTCGCCACCGATCGCACGATGCCGTTGACGCTGCGCTCGAAATCATTGGCGAGGCTTTCCATCGCGGCGCGACGCTCGGCCGCGGCGCGGCCCTGCGTCTCCGCCTCGACCTGTTCAAGGCCACGGATGCGAACGGCATTATCCTTGAAGACCTGGACGGTTGCCGCCATCGCGCCGATCTCGTCGCCGCGGCCAACCCCGGGGATATCTCCGTCGAGGACTCCGTCCGCCAATGTCCGCATGCGGGCGCCGAGCTGCCCGAGCGGACGGGCGATGCTGCGGCCGATCATCCAGGCAATGCTTCCCGCGACCACGCCGATGGCGAGGATCGCCAGGCCAAGCAGCCACGCGATCGGCTTCATTTTGGCATCGAGATCGTCGAGATAGGCGCCGGTTCCCAGATACATGTTCCAGCCGGGGACCGCGACCGCGTAGCCCATCTTGCGGATCGGATCGGTCTGGCCGGGCTTCATGTAGTCGTAGAACAGCGTGATCTCGCCCTTGGCCTTGACGCCTTCGAGCAATTCACGGGAGAGAAACCTGCCATTGGTCACGACGTCCATGCGGTTCTGGCCGACCTGCTTGGGATCGGGCGCCAGCACGGTGATGCCTTCAAATGTAGTCCCGAACAGATAGCCGGCACCGTTGTCGTAGGTCAGCGAATTGGCGCGGCGGCCGAATTCCGCCAATGCCGCTTCCTTGGTGAGCTGGCCGGCATCGACCTGCTTCTGCAATCCGACCGCCATGTTGCGCGCCATCTCGACGATGGCGTGAGTCTGGTCGACCCGCGCCTTGAGCATCTCGCGCTGCATCAGATAGCCGGCGAGAAGTCCGGCGATGCAAAGGCCGAGCAGCGTCACACCCACCAGAATGCCGAGCTTGGGGGTAATCGTCAGGTTGTTGAGCTTCACGACAACATCTCCGGGAACGAAGGAAGCCCAACTCGCGGGCGGGATTGCCGCAAAATGTATCAGCTGACCGTCTAGGGTTTCTTAACTTTGCCCATCGACGGCGCATATGAATCCATGTCCGCGACGATCTGCCCGAGATGGCCGATGTGAATCGCCGGACGCGCGATGCGCGCTCCAACCTGAGATAGAATCCTTCTCCGGATTCTATCTTGCAGCATGGCGATCTCATATCTTGCAGGAACGCATCAGCGGACGGCGCGCGACGCCCATGCATTCGCGTCGCGTGATCCTCGTTGCGCGCAAATCATATGCATGCAAATATTTTGCGACGTTGGATGGGGGCATGCAATGGATCAGGTCGCGCACACCAAGGTCGGCAACGCACTGGCGGAAGACGCCGGCGGCCATGCCGCCGAAGTCATGGATGTCTTGGCCCTTCGCTACGGCCTGGAAGACAAGCCTCCCGCCGCTCGGGCCGTGCTGTACGGACTGCAGCACGTGCTCATCATGTTTTCGGCGATGATCGCCTCGCCGCTCGTGATCGGACAGTTGCTCAATTTGTCGCCGGAACTTCGCTCTGCGATGATTACCGGCGTGATGCTGGGTTGCGGCGTCGGCACGCTGATTTCCGCGCTCGGCGTCGGCTGGATCGGCGCGCGGCTGCCGCTGCTGCTCGGCGCCTACACCGTCTACATCGGACCGGTGGTCGCCATCGCAAAGACCGAGAGCCTCGGCGCCGCGGCCGGAGCGTTGCTGATCGGCGGCCTGTTTCTGCTCGCGATCAGTCCGTTGATCGGAAAGATCCGTTCGCTGTTTCCACCCATCGTGGTCGGAGCGCTTCTGGTCATCACCGGCTTCACCCTCATCAAGATTGCCATGGGCGTCGCCTTCGGCGTGAACACGCCCTATTTCGGCAATCCGCTCACGGTGATCTTCCTGGTCGGCAGCATCGCGCTGGTCACGGCGATCGCGATGGCCGGCAACCGGCTGGTGAAGTCGCTGTCGGTGCTCACCGCGCTGGTCGTGACCTATGTGGTGGCGGCGTGCCTCGGCCTCGGAAATTTTGCCGGCATCGCGGCGGCGCCGTGGTTCCGGGTGCCGGCCTTCCTGCCGTTCGGTCTGGCGTGGCCCGGCCTCGGCGGGCTGACCACCATCCTGATCTATCATGTCGTCGCGGCGATCTACACCATGAGCATCACGATGGCGCTGTGCGCCATGATCGGCGTCGAGGCGAGCGAAAAGCGCGTTCGGGGTGCGGTGGCCGGCGACGGCCTCGGCTCGGCCATCGCGATCCTGTTCGGCGGCGTGCCGCTGATCTCCTACGACCAGAATGTCGGCGCGATTTCGCTGACCGGCGTCGCCAGCCGCTTCGTCGTCGCCATCTCCGGCGCCATCCTGGTGGGCATGGCTTTCCTGCCGAAGATCAGCGCGATCGTCGGCCTGGTGCCGCCCTTCGTGCTCGGCGGCACGTTGGTGTTCATGTTCGGAATGATCGCGGTGGTCGGCGTCAAAATCATCAGCGGCGCGATGAAGTCGCAGCGCGACATGCTGGTGCTGGCGGCGTCCTTCGGCCTGTGCGCGGTGGTGAATTTTGCGCCGCCCACGGTATTCGAGATGTTTCCGCCGGCGCTTCGTATCCTCGCCGGAGACGGCATCGTCGTCGGCACGCTGGTGGCGGTGCTGCTGAACGTGGTGCTGCCGGCGCCGAAGCCGGCAGCGTGATCATCTCTCGATGGTGGCTTACGCCGCGCGCACCTTGCTGAGGAACTGATCGACCGCGGTCCGCAGCATGCCCGACTGGCTGTCGAGTTCGCGGGCATTGGTCAGAACGGTCGCCGCCGCGGTGCCGGTCGCTTCGGCCGCCGCGCTGACGCCGCCAATATGGTTGCTGACTTCGCTGGCGCCGGCTGCGACCGACTGGATGCTGCTGGCGATTTCCCGCGTTGCGCTGCCCTGCTCCTGCACCGCGGTGGAGATGCCGCTGGTGATCTCGCTCATCTGCGCGATGGTGCCGGTGATGGCGGCGATCGAGAGCACCGCGTCGCTGGTCGATGCCTGCATGGCGGCGACCTGGGCCGATATTTCCTCGGTGGCCTTGGCGGTCTGGCTGGCCAGCGCCTTGACCTCGGATGCCACCACGGCAAACCCGCGGCCGGATTCACCGGCCCGCGCCGCCTCGATGGTGGCGTTGAGCGCCAGGAGGTTGGTCTGGGCAGCGATGCTGTGGATCAGCTGGACGACCTCGCCGATCTTCTCCGCGCCGCTGGAGAGCAGTTTGACGGTGGCATTGGTGCGTTCCGCATCACCGACCGCCTTGCTGGCGATCTCGCTCGACTGTGCGACCTGGCGCAAAACCTCGGCGACCGATGCCGACAATTGCTCCGCCGCGGCGGCAACGGTGCCGACATTGCTGGATGACCGCTCGGATGCGGCGCCGACCGTCGCGGCGCGCGAACTGGCGTCGCTCGCAGTCGCTGTCATGGATTGCGCGGTGGTCTGCATGCCGGCCGCCGCGGTCGCCACCGAACGAACGATGCCGTTGACGCTGCGCTCGAAATCGTTGGCAAGGCCTTCCATCGCGGCGCGACGCTCGGCCGCGACGCGGCCCTGGGCTTCGGCCTCGACCTGTTCGAGACCGCGAATGCGAACGGCGTTGTCCTTGAAGATCTGAACGGTCGCCGCCATCGCGCCGATCTCGTCGCCGCGGCCGACCCCGGGAATGTCGCCGTCCAGGGCTCCGTCCGCCAATGTCCGCATGCGGGTGCCGAGCTGGCCGAGCGGACGGGCGATGCTGCGGCCGATCAGCCAGGCAATGAAGCCCGAGATCGCGCCGATGACGAGGATCGCCAGGCCGAGCGACCAGATGATCGGCTTCAGTTTGGCGTCGACGTCGTCGAGGTAGACCCCGGTCCCGAGATACATGTTCCAGCCGGGAATGGCGGCTGCGTAACCCAGCTTGCGGCGCGGCTCGGTCTGGCCCGGCTTGTTGAAATCATAGGTCATGACGTGCTCGCCCTTGGCGGCGACGCCGTCGCGCCATTCGCGGCCGATGTTCTTTCCGTTGGTGATCACGTCGAGTCGATTCTGGCCGATCATCTTGGCGTCGGGCGACAGCACGGTGACGCCGTCCATGGTCGAGCCGAACAGATAGCCGTCGCCCTTGTCGAAGGTCATCGAATTGGCGCGGCGGCCGAATTCCGCCAGCGCGGCCTCCTTGGTCATCTGGCCGGCATCGACCTGCTTCTGCAGCCCCATGGCCAGGCTACGGCCGGTCTCGACGATCACGCGGGCCTGGTCGAGCCGGGCATTGATCATTTCCCGCTGCACCAGATATCCCGCCAGCACGCCGGCAGCGCAAAGGCCGAGCAGCATCACGCCCACCAACACACCGAGTTTGGGGGTAATCGTAAGATTGGTCAGCTTCACGATGATATCTCCGGGGGGGAAGGCGCAGGGCGCGCTGATTCGCCCGGACATTATGGCTGATTCCTTTATCGCCCCTTTTAACGGCTGCCCGTAGAGCTACTGGGTTTGGCAGCCGACGCTGCGACGAAACGACTCAGGCGGCGCGAACCTTGGTCAGGAATTCATCGACCGCGGTGCGCAACATCGCCGACTGACCGTCCAGCTCCCGCGCATTCGAAAGCACATCCGCCGCGGCCGCCCCGGTCGCCGCCGCTGCCGTGCTGACGCCGCCGATATGCGCGTTGATCTCGCTCGATCCGGCCGCAACCGACTGGATGTTGCGGGCGATCTCGCGCGTGGCCGATCCCTGTTGGTCGATCGCGCTGGAAATGTTGCTGGTGATCTCGCTCATCTGCGCGATGGTGCCGGTGATTCCACCGATCGAGAGCACCGCATCGCTGGTCGACGCCTGCATCGCCGCGACCTGGGCTGAGATCTCCTCGGTAGCCTTGGCGGTCTGGCTCGCCAGCGCCTTCACTTCGGACGCCACGACGGCGAAGCCGCGGCCTGACTCGCCGGCGCGCGCCGCCTCGATGGTGGCATTGAGCGCGAGCAGGTTGGTCTGCGCCGCGATGCTATGGATCAGTTGCACCACCTCGCCGATCTTTTCGGCGCCGCTGGACAATTGCTTGACCGTGGCGTTGGTACGTTCCGCGTCGCCCACAGCCTTGCTGGCGATCTCGCTCGACTGCGCCACCTGGCGCGAAATCTCCGCCACCGAAGCCGACAATTCTTCGGCGGCCGCGGCGACCGTTCCGACATTGTTGGATGCGGTCTGGGATGCGGTGCCCACCGTCGCGGCGCGGGCGCTGGCATCGCTGGCGGTCGCGGTCATCGATTGCGCCGTGGTCTGCATACCGGCCGCGGCTGAAGCGACCGACCGAACGATGCCGTTGACGCTGCGTTCGAAATCGCTGGCGAGATTTTCCATCGCCGCGCGCCGCTCGGCGGCGGTGCGGCCCTGCGCCTCGGCCTCGACCTGTTCGAGGCCGCGAATCCGAACGGCGTTGTCCTTGAAGATCTGAACGGTCGCCGCCATGGCGCCGACCTCGTCGCCGCGACCGACCCCGGGAATATCGCCGTCGAGAGCACCGTCCGCCAATGTCCGCATGCGGACGCCGAGCTGCCCGAGCGGACGCGTGATGCTGCGGCCGATCAACCAGGCAATGCAGCCTGCTATCATGCCGATCGCGAGAATCGCCAGGCCAAGCGCCCACATGATCGGCGCCAGCTTGGCGTCGAGGTCATCCAGATAGATGCCGCTGGCGATGAACATGTTCCAGCCCGGGATCGCCGCCGCGTAGGTGAGCTTGCGGACCGGCACCTGCCCGTTGGGCTTGATAAATTCATAGGTCAGCGTGTGCTCGCCCTTGGCGGCGACGCCGTCGCGCAATTCGCGCGCCACCGCCCTGCCATTGACTAATACGTTCAGCCGGTCGCTTCCGGCTTTGAAACCGGGAATCATGACGACGATGCCGTCCATCGTGTAGATGAACGGATAGCCGTTGCCGTTATCGTAGGTCATCGACTCGATGCGGCTGCTAAGCTCTGCGATCGCGGCATCCTTGGTGAGCTGACCGGCATCGACCTTCTTTTGCAGCGCGATCGCCGTGTTGCGTCCCATCTCGACGACAGCCTTGAGCTGATCGACCCGCGCGTTGATCATTTCGCGCTGCATCAGCCAGCCGGCCAGCACGCCGGCGGCGCAGAGACCGAGCAGCGTCATCCCCACCAGGATACCGAGCTTGGGGGTGATGGTCAGGTTGTTCAGCTTCAACTTCACAGGAGGTCTCCGGGAGAGCGGGCGCGCAGGCTGCTTTCCCGATTATATGACCGAATTCCTTTAGCCCGCGTTTACCGCGTTTTCCCGGTAAAACTACCAGGTCGGCGGCCACACCCGATCTCGCGCGTCGCCGCTCCCTGTTCTTGGCGTCAACCGGCCGGCACCATGACGACGCCCTTGTCCTTGGGCCAGCGCACACGCCATGCAAACGCAATGTCCTTGACCTCACCGGGCCCGGCGACGAATGCCCATTCAAGGACACCGCGCTTGTCGCGCAGATTGGTCGCCGTCGGCGGCGTCGCCGAGGGCAGCATCTCGACCTGAATGTCTTCGTTTTCGCTGACCGGCAGCTGATCCTCGATTGCGACCTTGATCGGGAAATCATGGCCGTTGCGCACAACGGTCTTGAACGAGCGTTCGTCGGTCTTCGATGTGGTCAGGATCAGGCCCGCCGATCCTTCGTTGCGTTTGACAACGGAGCGTTCGACCTTGATCTTGTCGTCGGCGCCGAAACCGAGCCGTACCGTTTCGTCCTTGCCCGCGGCCGCCATCTGACCGCGACCGACAAACACGCCGTCGCGGTAGATCGCGACCCGGCCCGGCAGCAGCGGTGCGTCCTCTGCCTGCTTGAAGCTTGCTTCGAGAAACGCCGTCGGATCCAGCACGGGCACCGCACGTACGACGAGATCCGGCGCGATGGTTGCCGTGGAAATACCCAGGCTCTTGGCGCCCTCGCTCGCGCCAACGCTGACGCGGCCCGGCACCTTGAACGTCACCTGGAAGCCGCTGACTTCCGCCGTGGCCTGCTGCTGATCGGCGCGTTGCGCGGGAGGCTCCGCCGCCTTGGGCGCCGGCGCCGAGCGGGGAAGAAACTTCGCTTCATCCGAGGCGGCACCACCCACGAGGGGACGCGCAGGTTGCGGATATTGCACGATCAGCGAATTCAGTTCGGGCGCGTTACCGCCGCGCGCCGTTCGCACGGTCGAGACGCTCAGCGCAACATCCGACCAGTCCTCTCCCGTGGTCTGGGTGATTTCAGCGCGGCGCACCAGTTCGATCGCGGGCTTGCGGCCTCCCGTTCCGGTGTCGAGGCGGGCATCGTAAAGCGGCGTCCAGCGCGCGTTGCGCACGGTATAGGTCACCCGCAGCGTCGCTTTGGTCGCGGCGGCGGCGGCGAGATCGATCCGGATCTCGAGCTTGCTCGGCGGCTTGATCGCCCGATCGGATTCCAGTCGCGCGACCTCACGGTCAATGTCGCGCTGCTTGCGTTCCGCGTCGCGGATGGCAGCATCCGCGATCGCGACTTCCTCCGAGACCGCGGCAAAGGCAGTTCGCCATTCGGCGATCGGACGTGCCTCGCCCTTCTCGCCAATTCCCGCCGGCGCGCTTCCGCAAAACGCTCGGCGAATTTTCGGCGCGCGCCGGCTGCGGCAATCGCGCCTTGCAGGTTGGCATGCTCGTCCTTCAGCGCTTCGATGCGCTTGTCGATTTCCGAAAGATTGACCGGCGGCGCAGCACGGGGCGGCCGGGCGTCGATCGCTCCGATCGTCAGCTTCGCACCGGCTTCACCCTCGACGCGCAGCGAGGATTTATCCAGCGTCAGAGGAAAATCCCTGATCACCGCCGAATTTTCACCGGCAGGAAGATCGAGCGTGATGATTCGGGTGACGCTGGCGCCATCGGGATAGACGGTGACGGCATCAATGGCCGACGCGGCGTCCACATTGGCCGCCTGCGCCTGCGCGGCCACGAACGCCGTGAGAACCACGAGGCTGGCCGTTGCAAGAGTCCTGGCAATAATTCGCATGATACCCCTCCTGGAAGTCCCACCCTTGGTGGTGAGACGCCGCAACAGAGGGATTGGTTCGATTGAGGTTTCCTTGAGGTTTCCTTGGGGCGTCGTCGCGGCAGGACCGCGGCGGACACCCTGGCTAAGTTGGTTCGGCACCACCAGCCCCGTCATTGCGAGCGAAGCGAAGCAATCCAGCGCCGCAAGCAAGACCTGGATTGCTTCGTCGCAAGAGCTCCTCGCAATGACGGAGTTAGCTACCCCGATTCCGCTTAGACCATCATGCTCCGGAACAGCAGCGCCCCTTAGAACTGCAGCGCCTTGGCCTGCTTGACCTGCGGCAGCGCCTGCACCTTGGCCAGCACGTCCGCCGGCACCGGGCCGTCGATCTCGACCAATGCGATGGCGTCGCCGCCCTGCTTGTTGCGGCCGAGATGGAAGGTCGCGATGTTGATCTTGGCGTCGCCGAGCAGGCCGGCAAACCCGCCGATGAAGCCCGGCTTGTCCTCGTTGGTGACGTAGATCATCGACTTGCCGAACTCGGCATCGACGCGAATGCCCTTGATATCGACCAGCCGCGGTTTGCCGTCATGATAGACCGTGCCCGACACCGAGCGCTCCTGCGTCTGGGTGGTAACGGTGACCGTGATCAGGCTCTCGTAATCGCTCTGCGCCGCGCGGACGATTTCATCGACCACCATGCCGCGCTCCTTGGCGACGACCGGTGCCGAAACCACGTTGACATCACCGAGCATCGGCCGCAGCAGGCCCGACAGCGCCGCCGAGGTCAGCGCCTTGATCTTCATTTCGGCGACGTGCCCCTCATAGGTGATCTGCACCTTGGCGATGCCGGTCTCCGTGAGCTGGCCGGCGAACGAACCGAGCTTTTCGGCAAGCTCGATGAACGGCTTCAGCTTCGGCGCCTCCTCCGCGGTGATCGACGGAAAGTTGACCGCGTTGGAGATCGCGCCGGTCAGCAGATAATCCGACATCTGCTCGGCGACCTGCAGCGCGACATTCTCCTGCGCCTCGGTGGTGGCGGCGCCGAGATGCGGCGTGCAGATCACGTTGGGATGGCCGAACAGCACGTTCGAGGTGGCGGGCTCCTCGACGAACACGTCGAACGCCGCGCC
>JAQGJF010000252.1 GCA_028290765.1 Tardiphaga sp. | reverse complement strand
GAGGCGGAACAGGCGAGGCCAACCGCCGAAATCAACTGATCGCGCGACAGCTTCATGACTTTGGCCGCGGCAACGGCGCAAGCGACGGGTGCGACCAGGCTTGTCGTATGGAATCCCTTCCTGGCAGGCTCGACACCCAGCGCGAGGCCGACGCGATGCATCACTTCGTAACCGGCGACGATGGCCTCGAGCAAATGCTCGCCGGACGCATCCACGGCCTCCGCTGCGGCAATGGCGGCGGGGATGACGCAAGCCGCCGGATGCGTGATCGATTCCGCGATCAGATCGTCCAGCTCAAAGCCATGGATCGCGGTGCCGTTGCAAAGCGCTGCCGCCGGCGCCGACAGGGATTGCTGACGCCCGATAACGGCGCTGTGGCCGCCGGATCCCTCGGCCAGCATTTCATCGGAGAGAATTCGCGACCAGACCTGTCCGGAACCGAAAATCCCGCAACCCAGGGCATCGCGCAGACAATCCCTGGCACGATCCACCACACCTGCAGGCAGTTCGCTCAACTTCAAGGCATGCGCGAAGGCAAGCATGTCTGTTCCAGGGTTCGTCGATGGCTCGCTCATGGTCCGCAATCCCGTTGGTCAGCGCGCATGGTCATCCCGGCCCGTTCAATCGAAAGCCTTCTGGCCGAGCAGATTTTCCCGGAAACGGTTCTTGATGTGAGCGCCGTCGCGCATCCGTATCGACATCGGATAACGCTGGGTGTTGACCTTGATGTCGCAGAACATCAGGCTCGTCCCCTTGAACAGCGGGTTGATCGCCGCGCCCAATTCCTTCTCGGTATAGACGGTCTGCACGGTGGAGAAACTGCAGGCTTCGGCAATACCGGACAGATCGACGCCACGGCCCGTGTGGGTCGGCTGCATACCGGTCTCGCTGTAATGCTCGTTGTCGATCACGACGATCGACAGGTTTTTCGGCGATTTGGCGCCGATGGTTGCGAAAGCTCCCATCGCCATCAGCATCTCGCCATCGCCGGTCACGACCACGACGCGGCGCGTCGGCTGTGCGAGCGCAAGCCCGAGTCCCATCATCGCGGCGGCCCCCATGCCGCCCCAAAGATAAAACGTGTTCGGGTGGTCGGCGGTGCCGGCGTCATAGCAGCTCGAGCCGAGCCCGGTCACGATCAGGCTGTCGCCGCGCGCATCGAGCAATGTGCTCATGACAGCGCGCCGGTCCAGGGTACCTTGTTTCTGCGTCGTCATGGCTACTTGCTCCAATCCTTGAAACCGATGAGGCGCTGGCCAAGCAGCACGGCGATCGGGCGGTTCGAACTGAACGTCATCAGCGCCGCGGCATAGACCACATCCCGAACGTCAGTGGCATGATCGGCGCGCTGCACGATCACTCCGGCATGCTCGAGTACCTGCTGGGTGCTCTGGCCCATTGGCAACTGCCAGGGATTGAACTCTCCCCACTCTCCGCGCATCGTCACCACCATCAACAGCGGGAAGCGGCATTCCTGCATAATACTCAACATGTTGATGCAGTTGCCGACGCCGGACGATTGCATCAGTAGCGCGCCTTTCTTGCCACCGAGCCATCCGCCGGCCAGCATGGCGACGCCTTCCTGCTCCGAGGTCAAAGACACGGTCTCGATCGCGTCGTCAGCCTCGCAATCGCGGATCAGCTGGGCGTGGCCGGCGTCGGGCACGAAAGCGATCTGCTCGATGCCGACCTGTTTGAACACATCGTAGATTTCGCGCGGCCAGATGCGCGCCGGGGTTTCTTGTTTCACTGGGTCTCCACTCGATGAAGTTTGGATTTTTTGGTCACTGCTTGCCTGACATGTTCGCGGATCTGATAACTTTAGCCCACTTGTCGAGATCCGATTGGATGATCGAAGCGAATTGTTCGGGCGATGTTGCCACCAAAGTGGTGCCGCTTTGCTCGAAACGCTCCTTCACCTTGGCGTCTGCGAGCGCATGCACGGTCGACTTATAGAGCTTGTCGACGATGGCCGGGTCGGTATTGACCGGAGCGAGCAGCCCGTACCAGAGATCGGCCTCGAAGTTTTCAAGTCCGGGGAATTCCGACATTGCGGGCAGGTCAGGCATGAACGGACTGCGAGTCCGACTTGTGACGGCCAGGCCTCGCAGTTGCCCGCCATCAACCAACGGCTTTGCGGTGATGATGGACGCGAACATGAAATCGATGTGTCCGGCCATGACGTCCTGCAGCGCCGGCGCGACACCCTTGTAGGGCACGTGCGTCATTTCCAGGCCGAGAAATGCATTCATCATTTCACCGGACAGGTGGGCTCCGCCGCCGGCGCCGGACGAACCGAAGTTCAGCTTTCCGGGATGGCTGCGGATATAGGCGATCAACTCCGGCACCGTTTTCACGGGCAGCTTGTCGTTGACCACAAGCACGAAAGGCTGCCGAGCCAAAAGACTGATCGGCGCAAAATCCTTTACCGGGTCAAACCTCATCTGGTCTTTGAACAGCTGGGGATTGATGACCACGGTCGCATTCGTCGTCACCAGCAACGTGTGACCGTCTGGCGGCTGGAGCGCAACATATTCGGTCGCGATGTCGCCATTGGCGCCGGTCTTGTCTTCAACGATCGCCGTCGCCTTCCACTGTTCGGTGAATTTCCGCGCCAGTTCACGCGCCATCATGTCGTTTCCGCCACCCGCAGCGAAAGCCGAGATCAACCGCACCGTCTGTGTAGGATAGTTCACCTCCGCGCCCATCGCATTGCCGGCGAGAAGAAGCGCGGCAACGGCAAGGGCGCGGCGTGGCAGCGGCAAGTTCAATATCGCGCTCCCTTTTCAACGGGCATTTTATTATTGCAACAGTATCGGACGCCGGGGTGCGGGCATAAGTCCAAGTTGGGATACTGCTATGCAAGTGTCAGCATAGTGAGGACCAGCATCGTGAGGACTCGGCATCAGGCGACATTCGCGGTCTTGGCGGCTCCGCTGGCCGCCCTCGCCGCATTGCGGCCTGCAATGCGCCCGAACACCGCGCCGCTCATCAGCCCCGTCGCGCCAGGATAGTTGAAGTAGAACAGCCCGCCGAGCATCTCGCCGGCGGTGTAAAGGCCCGGAATCGCGTGATGTTGGGTATCGAGCACCTGCGCCTCGGTACTGACCTTGAGACCGCCGAAGGTGAATGTGATGCCGCAGGTTACGGCATAAGCCTCGAACGGCGGGTTTTCGATCGCAACCGCCCAGTTCGACTTCGGAATCTCGAGCCCGACCGTACGTCGGCCATCCTTGATGTTGGGGCTGAACTTCACATCGCGGGTGATCGAGGCGTTGTAAGCCTTGATCGTCTCGATGAGCGCGTCGCGGTTGACGTCTTCGAGCTTGTTGGCAAGCTCCTCGATGGTGTTTGCGACGACCTTGGTCACACGGCGTGCGCGATATTCCGGCCGCAACATGTGCGTGACCGACGAATCGAAAATCTGCCAGGCGAACTGATTGGGTTGCTGCAGGATGATGCGGCCATACTTGGCATAAGTGTAATTCCGAATGTCGGCGCCCTCATCGAGGAAACGCTTGCCCTCGCTGTTGACCATGATCGAGAACGGATAATTGTCCCGTTCGTAATCATCCATCGTCTCGAAGCTGCCGAAGTCGTCGGCATAGCGCTCCCAGCCGACCGCATGGCATCCCGACCAGTGGCCGGCGGTTTGCGCGCCGATGCGCATCGCCATATCGAGACCATCGCCGCAGTTGAACTTGCTGCCTCGTACCTTCGCCAGGTCCCAACCGGGCCCGAGATGGCGGGCACGCCAGGCGGCATTTGCTTCGAACCCGCCACAGGCCAGGATGACGCTCCTGGCGGAAATTTCGCGCGTATCATGCCCGATTTTGACCACGACGCCGGTAACTCCCGCATCGGAATGGATGAGATCGCGCACCCAGGCCTGGTAGCGGATATGCACACCGGCTTCTTCCGCTGCCCGGTAGAGTTGATCGACCAGACCGCGGCCGCCGCCAACGGCCGCCAATGTCGCACCGCCCCAGAACGTGAACTTGCCGTCGACCTTGAAGGCCTGCCGGCCGAACTGCGGCAGGAACCGGACGCCCTGACGGCGCATCCAGTGCATGGTCGCATTGCTCTGCTTGACCAGAATCTCGCAGAGGTCCGGGTCGGTCCGGTTTTGGGTGACGCGCGCCATGTCGTCGAAGAATTTATCTTCCGTATAGCGGCCGAAATCACTCGCCAATTCGTCCGGCGTCAAATCCGGCGAAAGCGCCCGAATGTCCTCGGAGCCATTATAGACAAACCGCATCAGGCCTTCGGTGAAGGAGCTATTGCCGCCACGCTCTTCCTCCGGGGCACACTCAAGGAGCAGCACATTTGCCCCCTCCTCGCGCGCCGTCAGCGCGGCGCACAGCGCCGCGTTACCGCCGCCCACGACGATCACGTCGTAAGCCTCCGTCGTATAGTCACCAGCCGTCGTCATCGTGCGTCTGCTCCGGAGTTGCAACATCTGTGTGGTGGGGTTCCGCTCGTCAGCTCAATCCGGTTTGCACCGGTGCATCGCGCAGGTGCGCTTCGAACTTTGGACGCCCCCATCTATTCTTGTTTTGAAATTTAGCGACCGCCCGTTTGCAGATGAAAGGTTTAGTTGAGATACTGGTAGTATCTCAAGACATAGTGATCCTAGAGCATTATCGGTTCTGATCGAATCAGAACCGAAGCTCTAGATT
>JAQGJF010000250.1 GCA_028290765.1 Tardiphaga sp. | reverse complement strand
GGTCTCGCCCTGCTCGTTTTTGAGCAGCCGCAGCCCGATGTCGTGCACCTTGATCGCCGCACGATCATGGTCGGAAGCGGTGATCGCGAACTTGAACTTGCGCGGCAGGAAGGAGAACTCCGGATGCAGCGTGGTGTACTGCCGCATCAGTTCGGCCCAGATCCGCGGATCCTCGACCTCGCCGGGTACCACGCCGGCCCACTGGTCCGACGTGACGTTGCGGGTATTATTGCCGGAGGTCTGCATGGCATGAATGCCGACCTCGGCCAGATCGGCCAGCGCATCCGGCAAATCGGCGAGCTTGATCCAGTTGAACTGGATGTTCTGCCGTGTGGTGAAATGGCCGTAGCCGCGATCGTAGCGGCGCGCGACATGTCCCAGCGCGCGCAATTGCTTCGACGACAGCGTTCCATACGGAATCGCCACGCGGAACATGTAGGCGTGGAGCTGCAGATAGACGCCGTTCTGCAGGCGCAGCATCTTGAATTCGTCCTCGGTGAGTTCGCCGGACAGCCGGCGCTTCACCTGGTCACGGAATTCCGAAACGCGTTCGTTGACCAACGTGCGATCGAGTTCGTCATAGGCGTACATGATGCAAAAACCTTTAGGCCGGAACCGGAAGGTCGATAGTCAGGCCTTCCCGCCGGATATGTTCACGCAAATTGCCGGGTTCAATCCGGCCATCGTCTTTTACGTCGACCGGTGCGATATAGGCGCCGATCGCGCCGACGTCGTCGGCCACCGCTTCCGTCAGCAGCACGCGCGCCGCATCGCCGGTCCGAACCACGGCGGCATCCGACAGGTCGGTCGACCAGCCCTGCGAAGCGGTGCGATAGATCACCACGCCGTCCCAGGTCCGGTTGGCCGTGATCACCGACGGACCGGCAATCTTGATTTTCTTTTGTTCGAGCGGAGAAGTCATTCGGCAGCCACCAGAATTTGTGAAACCAGTTGATCGAGATTTGCGGCAGGCCACGCCGCGGCATGCGCCACGACGTCGCCGATGATGAGAATAGCCGGACCGCCGTCGATTCGATCGACCAGCGCTGGCAATTGGCCGAGCGTTCCGACAACCGCCTGGGCATCGGGGCGGGTTGCGCGCGCGAACACACCGACCGGGGTTTTGGGCGATCGTCCGGCCGCCAGCAGTCCGGTGCGGATCGACGGCGCCGCGGTCATGCCCATGTAAACCACCACCGTCATTTTCACATCGGTCAGTGTCGACCAATCGACGGTTTCGGCGTCCCTCGCCTCGTGGGCGGTCAGAAAGGTGATGCGGAGCGCTTCATGGCGGAAGGTCAGCGGCACCTCGAATTGCGCAGCCGCACCAAGTCCCGCGGTGATGCCGGGAATGATCGAATAGGCGACCCCTGCCTGGCGCAGCGCCTCGACTTCCTCGCCGCCGCGGCCGAAGATAAACGGATCGCCGCCCTTGAGCCGTACCGCGCGGCGTCCCGATCGGGCCGCATCGATCAGCAATTTGTTGATGGCAACCTGTCCGATACCGGGCTTGCCAACGCGGCGCCCCACCGGCACCAGCGCGGCGTCGCGGCGAGCGCGATCGAGAATTTCTGGCGAGACCAGTTCATCGTAGAAAATGATGTCGGCGTCCTGCAGCGTGCGCAGCGCCTTGATGGTCAAGAGGTCAGGATCGCCCGGGCCGGCGCCGACCAAAGTCACCCTGCCCTCTGCCTCGCCGTTCGATGGCGCGCCGGCAAAAGCCGATGGATCGGCGATATTCTCGAGCGCATGATCGGCCTCGGCGGCACGGCCGGCCAGCACCAGTGCGCCGATCGGACCGTCGACCACACGTTCCCAAAAGCGGCGGCGCAGCGGAAATTCGGAAATGCGACCATTGATGGTCTTGCGCCAGCGGCCAATGAACGTCGCCAGATCGCCGATCCGGGCCGGCAACAGGGCCTCGATACGCTCGCGCACGCGGCGGGCCACCACGGGCGACGCGCCGCCGGTGCCGATCGCCACCACGACGTCGCCGCGATCGACGATCGCCGGAAAGATGAAGGTCGAATGGTCGAGGTCGTCCATCACATTGACCGGCAGGCCAACGGCCTTTGCCCGCGTCGAGATCGCCACGCCGATATCGCCGGCACCGGCACAAAGAATGGCAACGACACCCGCCAGATCGGCCGTCAGCGGATCGCCTTGCGCATGTTCGATATTGGCCAGTCGAGATGCATCGAGCCCGCCGGTGTCGCGGTTGCCGTCGGTGGCGTACCAGCGAATCCGCGCGTCCGCCGCCAGCAGCAGGCGCAGCTTGGCCCGCACGAGCTCGCCCGCGCCGACCAGCAGGATCGGCCCGGACTGCAGATCGAGGAACACCGGCAAGAATCGCATACGATACTCCGCTTCCCCAAACTCTGGGGTTGACTGGAATTATTTTCTATATATGTCTCGTTCAAGCGGCGCAAAGAGAAAATTATTTCTTCTCTATTGCGATGCAACTATAGAATTTTTCTACTTCGAAGTCCAAGTGGCAGAGATGCATCTTCTCGACAACGATCAACCAACGGACCGGTTGCGCCCGCCAGAACAATCCGGCAGCGCTTTACCGGTCGGAAATTCCCGCTATCGGTCAGGCCGAGGGAGCCCCATGGATCATCTCGACGAACTAGAAGCGCAGAGCATCTACATCTTTCGCGAGGCGTTTGCCCGGCTCAAGAAGCTGGCGCTGCTGTGGTCGCTCGGCAAGGATTCCAACGTGATGATCTGGCTGGCGCGCAAGGCATTTTTCGGCCGCGTGCCATTTCCGGCGCTGCATGTCGATACCGGCAAGAAATTCCCGGAGATGTATGCGTTTCGCGATCAATACGCCAAGGAATGGGAGCTCGACCTCAAGGTCGATTTCTGCCCGCCGATCGAAACCATCGATCCGACCTTGCCGCCGGCGGCACGATCCGCCGCGCGCAAGACCGAAGGGCTGAAGCTCGCGCTCGCCAAATACGGTTTTGACGGGCTGATCGCCGGCATCCGCCGCGACGAAGAAGCCACCCGCGCCAAGGAGCGGGTATTCTCGCCGCGCGGCACCGAAGGCGGATGGGACGTGCGCGACCAGCCGCCGGAATTCTGGGACCAGTTCAACGCTTCGCCGCCGCCGGGCGCGCATTTGCGCATTCATCCGATCCTGCATTGGACCGAGGCGGACATCTGGGCCTACACCAAACGCGAGAACATTCCGATCATCCCGCTCTATCTGGCGAACAACGGCAAGCGCTATCGCTCGCTGGGCGATGCCGACATCACCAACCCCGTGGCATCCGAGGCGTCGAATATCGACGAAATCCTCACCGAGCTCGACGGCACCAAAGTGCCGGAGCGAGCCGGGCGTGCGCTGGATCACGAGACCGAAGATGCCTTCGAGCGGCTTCGCGTCGCCGGTTATCTCTGACGGAAACAGAAGTGAGCGTTGCGATGAATATGATTGTCCAGCAAGCGACACTGGCGACGCCGAACGGCACCACCCGTCCGCAGGTTCGCATCGTCATCGTCGGCCATGTCGATCACGGCAAGTCGACACTGGTCGGACGGCTGTTGCATGAAACCGGCAGCCTGCCCGACGGCAAACTGGAAATGCTCAAGGCCGTCAGCGCGCGGCGCGGCATGCCGTTCGAATGGTCGTTCCTGCTCGATGCGCTGCAGACCGAACGCGACCAGGGCATCACCATCGACACCACGCAGATTCGCTTTCGTACCCGCTCGCGCGACGTCGTTTTGATCGACGCGCCCGGCCATGCGGAGTTTTTGCGCAACATGATCACCGGCGCCTCGCAAGCCGATGGCGCGCTGCTGATCATCGACGCGCTGGAAGGCGTGCGCGACCAGACCCGCCGGCACGGCTATTTGCTGCATCTGCTCGGCGTCAAACAGGTCGCCGTTGTCGTCAACAAGATGGACCGGGTCGATTTCAGCAAGGCCCGCTTCAAGGCGATCAGCGACGAGATTTCGGCGCATCTGATCGATCTTGGCGTCACGCCTTCGGCAGTGATCCCGATTTCCGCGCGCGACGGCGACGGCGTCGCGGAGCGCACGCCCAATATCGCCTGGTACAACGGCCCGACCGTCGTCGAGGCGCTCGACGCTTTGACGCCGGCGCGCGCGCTTGACGAACTGCCGCTGCGGCTGCCGGTTCAGGCGATTTATAAATTCGACGACCGCCGCATTGTCGCCGGACGCATCGAGTCCGGAAGCCTCCGGACCGGCGACGAAATCGTCATCATGCCGGCCGGCAAGATCGCGAAGATCAAGTCGGTCGAGAGCTGGCCGATCACCCCGGTCGCGGGCCCGCAGGGCGCCGGCCGGTCGGTCGGCATCACGCTCGATCGCGAATTGTTCGTCGAACGTGGCGATGTGATCGCACACCCCGCCGCGGCGCCGCGCGATACCCGCCGGCTGCGCGCGCGAATTTTCTGGCTGCACGATGCCCCGCTCACCACGGGCGCATCCATCCTGGTGCGGCTCGGCAACAAGGAAAGCCGCGCCACCGTCGTGGCCATCGAGAAGGCGGTCGATCCCGGCGAACTCTCCAGCGTGGCGACGTCGGCGATTGCGCGCAACCATGTCGGCGAGATCGACATCGCGCTGGCGCAGGCGGTGGCGACCGATCCCTATCTCGACAACCCGCGCACCGGTCGCCTGGTGATCGAGGTCAACGGCCGCATCGCTGGCGGTGGTCTGGTGCTGTCGGTCGATGCCGGACAACGCGCCATTCCGGTCGACATCGTGCCGGTCGAGTCCGCCCTGCGCCTCGACGAACGCTCGGCGCGCTATCGCCACACCGGTGCGGTGATCTGGCTGACCGGTCTGCCGGGTTCGGGGAAATCGACGCTGGCGCGCGCTCTCGAGCGCCGGCTGTTCGGCAATGGTGGCTCGCCGGTGCTGCTCGACGGCGATACCCTGCGCGCCGGCCTCAATAACGATCTCGGCTTTTCGGCGCAGGATCGCGCGGAAAATATTCGCCGGCTGGCCGAAGTCGCCACCCATCTCGCGCGCAACGGCCAAATCGCCATCGTCGCGGCGGTCTCGCCGTCGGCGGAAGACCGCGCCACGGCCCGCCGCATTGCCGATACCGCCTTTCGCGAGATCTATGTCGCGACCCCGGTAGAGATTTGCGAGAGCCGCGATCCCAAGGGCCATTATGCCAAGGCTCGCGCCGGCGCGCTGCATGGATTCACCGGGATCGGCAACGACTATCAGACGCCGACCGCCGCCGAACTGACGATCGACACCTCGACCCGCCCGGTCGCCGAGGCGACCGACGAGATCGAGCGCATGCTGGCGAAGACCGGCATCCTGTTCGACGAACTGGCCGATCTCGCCGCCAATATCTGAGCCACCCGGCAGCCATTGTTTGGGCAATGGAGTCCCGGTTAAGGCCTTCTCACGGACCCGGCTTTGGCGCTAAAAGGGCATAGAGCACCCGCGCTTTAAGGGCGTTTGCTCTATTTTTGGCCCGAAGTGCGCGCAACAGCGTTGGTTGAAGAGAAATCCCATCATGAATCGTATCGACGCCCACGGATTGAAGATCGCTCCGGTCCTGTTCGACTTTATCGCCAAGGAAGCCACCCCCAACACCGGGATTGCGCCGGATGCCTTCTGGGCCGGGCTGGCCGCGATCATCAAGGATCTAGCGCCGAAGAACCGCGAGCTGCTGGCTGTGCGCGATACGTTGCAGGCCAAGATCGACGGCTGGCACCGCGCCCACAAAGGCAAGGCGTTCGACATGAATGCCTATACGGCGTTCCTGAAGGAGATCGGCTACCTGCAGCCCGAACCGGCCACGCACGCGGTCGAAACCGAGAATATCGACGAAGAGATCGGCCAGATCTGCGGCCCGCAGCTGGTGGTGCCGCTGACCAATGCGCGCTATGCGCTGAATGCAGCCAATGCGCGCTGGGGCAGCCTCTACGACGCGTTCTACGGCACCGACGCCATTCCGCACGAGGCGGGCGAAGGCGGCAAAGGCTACAACAAGGTGCGCGGCGACAAGGTGATCGCCAAGGCCAAGGCCTTTCTCGACCAGGCTGTCCCGCTGGCGACCGGTAGCCACACCGACGTCACCGCCTACAGCATCATCGCCGGGCAACTGGCCGCCAAACTCAAAAGCGGCAATTTTACCGCGCTGAAATCCGAAACCCAATTGGCCGGCTATCTCGGCGATCCAGGCGCGCCGACCGCGATCCTGCTGGTCAACAATGGCCTGCACGTCGAGGTCAGGATCGATCGCGGCCACATTATCGGCAATGACGATCCAGCCGGCGTGTCGGACATGATCCTGGAATCGGCCGTCTCGACCATCCTCGACATGGAGGACAGCGTCGCGACGGTGGACGCCGACGACAAGGTGCTGGTCTATCGCAACACGCTCGGCCTGATGAACGGCACGCTGTCCGCCGACTTTGAAAAAGGCGGCAAGGTTTTGAAGCGTGCGCTCAACCCTGACCGCATCTACAAGACACCCGCCGGCGGCGACCTCAAGCTGCATGGCCGCAGCCTGCTGCTGATGCGTAATGTCGGCCACCACATGTTTACCGACGCGGTGCTCGATGCTGACGGCGCCGAAATCCCCGAAGGTATTCTGGATGCCGCCGTCGCCGGCCTGCTGGCGATGCATGACCTCAAGGGCGGGTCCAAGACGCCCAACAGCCGCACCGGATCGGCCTATATCGTCAAGCCGAAGATGCATGGTCCGGACGAAGTGGCGCTGACCTGCGAGTTGTTCGGCCGCGTCGAAAAGCTGCTGTCGCTGCCGGTCAACACGCTCAAGGTCGGCATCATGGACGAGGAGCGCCGCACCACCGTCAATCTGAAGGCCTGCATCCAGAACGCCTCGAAGCGCATCTGCTTCATCAACACCGGCTTCCTCGATCGGACGGGTGATGAAATCCACACCTCGATGGAAGCCGGCCCGATGATCCGCAAGAACGACATGAAGGCCCAGCCCTGGATCAAGGCCTATGAAGACTGGAACGTCGATGTCGGCCTGATCGACGGCCTGCCCGGCCACGCCCAGATCGGCAAGGGCATGTGGGCCGCGCCGGACAAGATGGCGGATATGCTGACGCAGAAACTCGGCCATCCTCAGGCCGGCGCCACCACCGCCTGGGTCCCCTCCCCGACCGCCGCAACGCTGCACGCGCTGCACTACCACCAGGTCAACGTGCAGGCACGCCAGCAGGAACTGAGCAAAGGCGGCCCGCGCGCAAAGCTCTCGGACATCCTCACCATCCCGGTGTCGCAATCGAACTGGGCGCCGGATGACGTCAAGCAGGAGATCGACAACAACTGCCAGGGCATCCTCGGCTACGTGGTGCGCTGGATCGACCAGGGCGTCGGCTGCTCGAAGGTGCCCGACATTCACGACGTCGGGCTGATGGAAGACCGCGCCACGCTGCGGATCTCGAGCCAGCACCTCGCCAACTGGCTGCACCAGGGCGTCATCACCAAAGACCAGGTGATGGAGTCGCTGAAGCGGATGGCTGTCGTGGTGGACGGACAGAACAAGGGCGATGCCCTGTATCAGCCGATGGCGCCCGGCTTCGACGGCGTCGCCTTCAAGGCCGCCTGCGACCTGATCTTCAAGGGCCGCGAACAGCCCAACGGCTACACTGAGTACATCCTCACCGCGCGCCGCCGGGAAGCCAAGGCCGCGGGCTGATGATCAGATTCAAATAAGAGCGCGTCATCCGGCGACACGGTGCCGCGTCTCGGAACGTTTGAATTTGATCATCGTTGACCGTCATCTCAACCGAGAAGGAAGGAGATGACCGATGGATTGGAACCGGGTTGAAGGGAACTGGAAGCAGTTCAAGGGCGCCGCCAAGGAAAAATGGGGCAAGCTTACCGACGACGATCTCAATGTGATCGAAGGCCGTCGCGAGCAGCTGGAAGGCAAGCTGCAGCAGCGCTACGGTTTCGCCAAGGACCAGATCCACAAGGATGTGGACGACTGGTTCAAGACGCTGCGCTGAAACCGACGAACCCAACCGAAGCCCCGGCGAACAGCCGGGGCTTTTTTCGGCTACGATTCTTTTCAGATATATCTCAGCAGCGAAATGACGCCGAGGACGATCACCACGACGCGTGCAATCTGCTTGGCGCGGCCGTCGAGCGGCAACAGGTTGATCAGATAGAGAATGAGAATAACGACCAAGAATGTAATCAGTGCGCTCATAAGCATTTTTATTTCCCCAGATTGCGTTGCGTTATAGCGAGAGCGTCATGGCCGCGGCCGTTTGCCTCACATGCCGCCTTCAACGCATGGAAGGTTTTACGGTTCCATGGGCGGAACAGCTCGTGATTGGAGAGTTCGCCTCATAAACACCCTCTCCGATTGCATTACGCCAGATCCCGGCTTTGGTAGCGGCCATCGTTCCGGAATTTTGATGCCTGCTAAGGACTTAGCTGCGGCAAGACGCGCGGGACACCCGAAATATTTACCATTTTCGACCTAACTAAATCGATTGGTTGGGGGATCCTATGCTGAATCGATTGACTGTATCCGCGCTGCTTAAATCCGTCATCGTCCTGATGGCGATCGGTGTAGTGGCTGCCCTCTCGGTCAGCGCATGGGATTCCTGGGGGCGGCTCCGAACCGCCGGCCGAATTTCGGTGATCGCCGACGTATCCTCGAACCTGTTCAAGGCGATGCACAATCTGCGCACCGACCGTGCATCCGCCAATCGCGCCTTGAATGCCGAGTTGGCGATAGATGCGGACGCGGAAAAATATCTTCGGGCCGTTCACGAGTCCGAGATGCCCGCGATGCGGTCGGCGCTACCGCTTCTCGCCTCGATCGAGTTCAACGACAAGGCGACGCTTTTTCCCACGCTAACTCAATTGGTCGAGAAACTGACGGCCCAGCAAACCGAAGCCTGGGATGCCATGCGCAAGCCGAAGGCCTCGCGTCGTCCCGACCTGGCCAAGGAATACATGGCGACGACGGCCACGCTGCTGGAGACACTGGAAAAGGTGTCCGCCCAGCTCACCGCCGCCGTGAACCACAACGATCCCGTCATCGACCAGTTGCTGGCGATCAAGCAGGCCGCCTGGCTGCTGCGCAATACCGCCGGCGAGGCTTCCATTCGCGTCTCGACCAGCCTCTCCAACGGAAAGACGACGCCTGAGATTCGGCAAGCCTACGTCAAATTCGTCGGCGGCATCGACGCGGCCTGGAGCGCGCTGGAATTGGCGACGTCGGGCATGCGACTGCCGCCAAGCCTGAGCAGCGCGATGACGGCAGCGAAGACCGCCTATTTCGAGCCGCAATACACCGAGTTGCGCGATCGTCTGATGAACGCCGCGGCGAGCGGCGAAAAACCGGAAATCACGGCCGATCAGTTCACCCCGATTACCGTGGGACGCATGGGCAACGCAGTCACCTTCGCCGAGCGCGCGCTGGAGGAAGCCAAAAGCCACACCCAGGCGC
>JAQGJF010000237.1 GCA_028290765.1 Tardiphaga sp. | reverse complement strand
ATCTTGATGGCGATGACGTTGTCGATCGCGGCAAACCGCCGCCAGAAATCCGAGCTGAGGATCACGCCGCCGACGGCGGGCTGCAGATAAAAGCCGACCAGCGGAATTTCGCGGGCCACCGTTTCGCAATGGGCGATGATCTCGTCCTCGGAAGCGGACTTCATCGCGGCGAGGCTGAGCAGGCCGGCGTGATAGCCGATCGCCAGCGCGGTCCTGGCCTCGGATACCGCCTGCTGAGTCTGACCGGCGAGGCCGGCCACCAGTGCCAGCGGCTTTGTTGTCCAGGACGCGGCGGTCTCGGCGGCCAATTCCAGCACCGGGGCGTAGAGTCCGACGTCGCGAATCGCGAATTGCGTGGTGTGGACGCCGACCGCGAGGCCGCCGGCACCGGCGTCGATATAATAGCGCGTCAACGCGCGCTGGTGCGTTTTGTCGAGGGCGCGGTTGGCATCGAGCGCCAGCGGGTGCGCAGGAATCACCGTTCCCTGCGCGATCAGGCGCCTGACGCCCGGTTCCATCGTGCTGTGATGCATGGCGCGCTCCTCTATCCGAATTCCGGACCGGCGCCGGCCATCGGCGGCTCGGGTGTCAGGCTGGACGGAATGCCGTGACGCATGCGCTGATACGGCCGTTCGATGGCCCAGCCGGCGCCGCTCAGGCCTTCTACGATTCCATCCCGTCGCTCGACGGCATCGATCAGCAGCGGCCCGGTTTCGGATCGAACGATGTCCTCGACCAGCGCCAGCGCCTGATCCGGACGATCCGCGAACAGCGGCCCGATGTGCCGCGCCTTGCGGCCGCTCCTGACCAGGCCGAGCGCGCCGTCACGCGAGACCAGCCGCGAACCGGGCCGCGCGCTGAGTTCGCCCAGCAAATCGCCGCGATCGAAACCCATGGCGCGTCGATCGCGTGCCAGGAATTCGTCAAAGGCAACGCCCGAGGCTGGTTCGGACGACGCGGCCGATGGCGCCGACGCACCCGTAAAGCCCAACCGTCGGACTTCGAGCGTCGGCGTGAATCCCATCGGCCCGTAGACCCTGGCGCCCGCCGGCGTGGCATCGAGCCAGGGTATCAGTCCCTTGGTCTTGGCCAGCGTGAGACAGTCGTCCAGCAGGCCGGTGGCGAGGCCGCGGCGGCGCCAACCCTCCGTCACCAGCACCATGCTGATCCAGGCGGCATTCGAAGTGTAAGGCAGCAGCGCCGCGGTGGCGACCAGCCGCTTCTCTTTGTCACGAATGCCGAGCACCGTTCCGTGAACCAGGAAGAATCGCCAGTCGTCCTCGGTCTGGTTCCAATGCGCCTCATCGGACAGTGCGAGAGCGGCGAGCGCATCCTGCGGGCCGAGCCGGACGGCCGTGCCATGATCAGTATCGGCCATCCCGCACCTCATATTTGGTCGGCTTGCCAAAGCTAGGCATCGATCGCGCCACCCAGTCCGCGGTCCACTCGATCAATTGCGGCGTATCGACGATCGGCAGGCCGAACAGTTTAATCGCCAGCGAGGTATCCGTCAGCCATGCCGTCGGCTGCTCGGTCCCGACCAGAATCGGCGCGCGGTCGAGACGCCGTCCGAGTTTGGCGGCCAGGTCGCGCACCGCGAGCAGTTCATGGCCGCTGACATTGACGGCGGAGGTCGGCGTCTCGCAATGCGCGAGGCAGCGCAGCGCCTGCGACGCGGCGTCGCCCTGCCAGATGAAGTTGACATGACCGATGCTGACGTCGATTGGTTTGCCCTGCAGAACCTTGCTGGCAATGTCGTGCAGCACACCGTAGCGCATGTCGATCGCGTAGTTCAGCCGGAACAGGCGGCCCGGGGTAGCGAATTTGCGCGAGAAATATTCGAACATGCGCTCGCGGCCGACACAGGACTGCGCGTATTCGCCGGGCGGATCGGGCGGCATGCTCTCGTCGGCGCCTTTGCCGGTCACCGGCACGAACGGATAGACGCAGCCGGTCGAAAACGCCACGATCCGGGATTGCGGGAATATCTGTGCGACCAGCGCCGGGACATGGGCATTCATGGCCCAGGTCAACGACAGGTCGCCCTCGGCACCGAATTTGCGGCCGGCCATGAACACGATGTTTGGCGCTTTCGGCAGCGTCCTGATCGCGGCTTCTTCCAGCAGGTCGCAATTGATGGTCTCGACGCCGCGGGCTTCCAGCCAGGCTTTCACGGATGGATCGCTGAAGCGTGCGACGCCGATCACGCGACGATGGGGCGAGGCGGCCTTGGCCAGCCCCGCCAGCGTCGGCCCCATCTTGCCGGCAACGCCGAGAATCATGATGTCGCCGTCGACCTTGTTGAGATCGTCGATCAGCGGCTGCGAGGGCCGGCACAACAGGTCTTCGAGCGTAGCGATGTCGGGAATGGTATCCGGCAGAGTGTCGCGCGTGAGCAGCATGTGAGTTCCTGTAATGATTTTATTGGAGCCGGACATCGCGGACCACGAACAGGCGTTCGAGGCCGAGAACCAGCCCATAGAGAGCGACCCCGAGCAGGGTCAGCAGCACCACCGCCATCACCATGGCGGGGGTGTCGAGCGAGGATTGCACCTGGATCATCAGGTAGCCGAGCCCGCGCTCCGAGGCGATGAACTCGCCGACGATGGCGCCGGCGACGGCAAGGATGGCGCCGACCTTCATCCCTGAAAACACGTAAGGCAGCGCGCCGGGAAGCTGGATCTTGCGAAACAGCAGCCAGCGCGATCCGCGCAGCGATTTCACCAGGTCGAGCAGATCGGGCTCGACCTCGCGCAGCCCTCGCGCCGTGGTCAAGAGGATCGGGAAGAAACAGATGCTGAAGGCGATCAGGATGTTGGGGAAAATCCCGTAGCTGAACCAGACGATGAACAGCGGCCCCAGCGCTACTTTCGGGATCATGTTGAGGGTCACGAACAGCGGCAGCAGCGACAGGCTCAGCAGCGGCGACCAGCAGAACAGCATCGCCAGCACGACACCGACCAGCGCGCCCAGGGCAAAGCCGCCGAGAATTTCGGCCGCGGTGACCGCGAGGTTGGACAGCCAGGCATATTTCGCCGAGGTCAGCGTCGCGACCGTGGCGAGCGGCGAAGGCAGCACGAATTTCGGAACGTGAAAGGCATCGACCAGCACCTGCCACAGCACGATCA
>JAQGJF010000235.1 GCA_028290765.1 Tardiphaga sp. | reverse complement strand
CGAATAAGGCTACGTAGGTGACGGCGTGCTTGTAAGTCCTGTTGCCGGATCGGTCGCAGTCTGAGCCGATCCGCTTGCATTTAGCGCAGGATGGGAAGCCGTCGCCAACCCTGCAAGGTCACCTTCCGCCAACGCGGTCTCGCTTCTGCCATCGCTGCTCTCAGCTCGATTCAACCGCCGATCAATAGGCCGCGCTCGAATTGACAACAATGTCAGGAATTTGGAATTACTTTAATGCGGAATAAGCGATCATTGGCGAGATGCTATCCAGCATCGAAGGGGGCCAAGTTAGAGGTTTTCCAAGAGCGCCCTGGTTCTCGTCATCCGCGATTTACGCAATTGGACACGTCTGCGTTGCTGGAGTGATTGCCAATGCCGCTTCTCCCAATCTCACTGAAAGCAATTATAATCGCCAATTGTACGGGGTCTCGTTGTGAAGAAAGTTGAAACGCCGATTTGGACTGTCGGTAGCAACCGAAGCGTTGCTGAGCCCGGCGTGAACTTGTTGGCGCTCAGCTACGTGCGCGGTGCGCGGCTCGATCCGCATCGGCACCGGGAAGCGCAACTGGTTTATGCTGCGCGGGGCACGATGCAGGTCACAACGCCGAAGGGGCGCTGGCTGGTGCCGCCGGACAGGGCGGTCTGGGTACCGGGCAATTTGACGCATGCGATCGACATGTTGGCCGATATCGAGATGCGCACCCTTTATTTCGACAAGGATTGGCTAAATCGCGAAGGCCATGGCGACCGGCTCGACCAGGAATTTGTCAGCCAGGTTTCACCCCTCCTCCAGCAGGCGATCCTGGCGCTGTTCGACGGTGTCGATGACCTCGCGCGCACGCTGTTACTGGTCCGTCTCACTTTGCACGAGTTGCGCCTGGCGGACGATTCTGCAACTTTTGTACCGCTGCCCAGAGATCCGCGCTGCCGACGCGCTGCCGAGCTGGTGTTGAAAGATCCCGGCGACGCCCACGAGATTGCGGCCTTGGCCGCCAAGGTCGGGACGTCAGCGCGCACCCTGTCCCGGCTATTCGCCAAGGAAACCCGACTAAGCTTCAAGGCGTGGTGCCAGCATGCGCGGATCGCGGCTTCGATCGGCCGGCTGTCGATCGATCGTGATGTATCGATCAAGCAACTGGCGTCCGAGCTCGGCTACGACAGCGTCCCCGCGTTCTCGCATGCATTCCGGCGCGTAACCGGAAAATCGCCGACAGAATTCGCCGGTATCGAGGATGCCGCGATCAAACCCGTCGAATGACCTGCCTGAACGCTTGAATGCGATCATCCTTGCCCGGCCTGCTGCGCTCCGCGGCTATCGCGTAATTGCCAAGGATCTGTCGCGCACCGGCCATCTTGCCAAGAGCCGTCGAGAAGACGCCAAACGAGTGCAACACTCCAAAGAGAAAATCTTCACGGGCCCGGATATTGGAGTGATTCTATGCCCGATGCGCGAAGGTGAACGGTAAGTCTCCGAAACTTCCAGGGCCGATCTTGAAGAATCCTGGGGCAACGGGGCTGTTGAAGATGCAACGAACGAGTTTTTTGAAGGCGCTTTATCTCGGTGTAGCGAGCATCAGTGCCTTGGTAGTCAAGGCGGACGGCGCAGTCGCACAACCTGCGAACAGCATGACGTTACCAGGCGTCACGATTGAGGCGCCAAAAACGCAGCGGACGCGTCTGGCGCCATCGCCAGGTCGAGCGGCTGCAAATTCAGCTCGCAGCACGCGCACGCGCAACCAAAATCGGCAGGCGGTCGCACCGAAACCGGCCTCCGGCGCGGGCCAGGGCAGCAACGGTCAGGCAGTTGGATTCGTGGCGACGCAAAGCGGGACGGGAACGAAAACCAATACGCCGGTTCTTGAAGTCCCCCAATCGGTGTCGACGGTCACCAGGGATCAGCTCGATATCCAGAACGTGCGAAATCTCCGCGAGGCCATCCGTTATACACCCGGCGTCGTGGCGGAGCCGCGCGGCGTCGCATCGCGCCTGGAATATTTTTATATCCGGGGCTTCGGCCCGAGCGGCAATCAGTTCCTGGATGGGCTTCGCCTGCTACCCGGCGAGTTCGGCTTCCCGGCGGTCGAT
The DNA here is from genome assembly GCA_028290765.1 of Tardiphaga sp. Next base: position 3,021 of record JAQGJF010000235.1, on the reverse strand, counting down.
CCCTATTTCCTGCAGCAGGTCGACGTGTTGCGCGGGCCGTCCGCGATGATCTATGGACAGAGCCCTCCCGGCGGCCTGGTCAACATGGTCAGCAAGCGGCCGACGGAAGAGACCTTCCGGCAGGTCGATGTCCAGTACGGCACGTTCAATACCGGCCAGCTCGGTTTCGACTTCGGCGGGCCGGTGGATGCGGAAAAGAAGCTGCTCTACCGCTTCACCGGACTGGGATTCAGTTCCGAGAACCAGGTCGACTTCGCCGGGCAGCAGCGCGTCGCCGTCCAGCCGACGGTCACCTGGCGGCCGGACGATTCGACCTCGCTGACGATCATCGCCAACTACCAGAACGATCCGCGCGCGGGCTACAACAACATCCTTCCGGCTTTCGGCACGGCGCTGCCGAATCCGAACGGCGTCATTCCGCGAAGCTTCAATCCCACCGATCCGAACTATAACAAGTTCTCGGTCGAACAGTCCTCGGTCGGCTACCAGTTCGAACATCGGTTCAACGAAGCCGTCCTGTTCCGCCAGGGCGTCCGCTACATGCACCTCGATAGCAATGTCGCCTATCTGAGCGGCAGCGGCCTGGCGGCCGACAGGAGAACGCTGTTCCGCTACGCTTATGCGGATCGCGAGAGCCTCGACGCCCTGTCCACCGATACCAACCTCCAGGCCGATTTGCGCACGGGTCCGGTCGCCCATCGCGTATTGGTCGGTCTCGATTCCCAGAATAGCAACCTGAACCAGCAATACGGCTTCAATTTCGGCGCGCCGCCGATCAATATATTCGCGCCGGTCTATGGCATTACGGTCGTGAACCCGCTCACCGGCGCGCTCTCGTCCAGCAGCCAGCAATACGGACTCTATGCGCAGGACCAGTTGAAGCTCGACCGCTTCGTCCTGACGCTCGGCGCGCGCGAGGACTGGTACGAAACCAAACAGCAGGATACGGGCACGCCGCAGAATACGCCGGCGGCCAGCCATTCGAGCTACCGTGCCGGGCTCAGCTACGTCTTCGACTCCGGCGTCGCGCCTTACGTCGGCTATTCCGAATCCTTCCAGCCGAGCAGCGCGATCGCGGGCATGACGGCAGACAAGTCGCCGCTCAGGCCGACCACGGGCCAGCAGTACGAGGCGGGCATCAAATACCAGCTGCCCGGCACCGCGATGCTGTTCACGGCGGCCGTGTTCGACATCACGCAACAGAACGTCACGACCAAGGACGCCAACAATACCGCCTTCGTCGTCCAGACCGGTGAGGTCGAATCGCGCGGCTTCGAATTCGAGGCCAAGGCAAGCGTGCTCAAGCAGTTCAATGTTGCTGCGGCGTACACTTATCTCGACATGCAGAACGCGAAGAGCAACACCACGGCTCCCGGCATCTTTGGCGGCGTGTTCTCCACCCAGGGCCTGTGGCCTGTCGCAATCCCCCGCCATTCCGCCTCGATCTGGGGGGATTACCTCTTCAACGCGGGACCCGCGACCGGCCTCCGCCTGGGCGGCGGTGTGCGGTACGTCGGCTCGTCCTTTGGCGACGCCGCCAACAGCTTCACGGTGGCGCCGTTCACGCTCGTGGATCTGATGGGGAGTTACGACCTGGAAGCCGCGAGCCCGCAGTTGAAGGGATTGCTTCTCTCGGTCAACGCCAACAACGTGTTCGATCGCCGCTATGTCGCAAGCTGCGCCGCGTCGGCGGCCTGTTACTACGGCTATGGCCGGACCGTGATGACGAAACTGAGCTACCGTTGGTGATCGAGGTTTCCCGTCATGGCCGGGTTTATCCCGGCCATCCACGTCTTAGCCGCGCTCAGGACGTGGATGCCCGTCGGATGGAGAAGGTGCCGAAAGCAATGGACGCATTTTCAGTCGGACTCCATGGGGGATTGAGCCGCGGCGGATGCGACGCCGCGGCCGGCAAAGGACGCTCTCGATGACCAGGTCAGCCTTCCGCCGATGGTCCTGGATTCACAAATGGAGCAGCCTCGTCTGCACCGCGTTTCTGCTGCTGTTGTGCATCACGGGGCTGCCGCTGGTCTTTCGGGACGAGCTTGCCGATCTGCTGGACGACTCTCTTCCGTACGCTTCGGTGCCGGACAACGCGCCGCGCGTCGGCATCGACCAGCTCCTGGCGACCAGCCGGAACATGTTCCCGGGAGAAACCGTCATATTCACCTTTGTCGATGACGACGAACCGAAGATCATCGTCTCCATGGCTTCGTCCTGGCAGGCCTATGCGGAAAATCGCAAGGCTGCGCACTACATCAAGTTCGATGCGCATACGGGCCAGGTCCTGAAACAAAGCAGGCCGTTCGCTGCCGACGGCATCGGCGTTCTCGCTGTCTTATTGAGCCTGCACAAAGACCTGTTTGCGGGCCTGCCGGGCGAGCTGTTGCTCGGCGTCATGGCGCTGCTGTTCGTGATCGCCGTCATGTCGGGCATCGCGGTCTATGGCCCGTTCATGCGAAAACTCGATTTTGCCACCGTGCGCGCCGACCGTTCCCGGCGGGTGAAGTGGCTCGACCTGCACAACATGCTGGGCGTCGTCACCCTGGCCTGGACGCTGGTTGTCGGCGCGACCGGCCTGATCAATGAATTGTCGACGCCGTTGTTCGCGCTGTGGCAGCAGACGGATGTCAGGGCGATGCTCGAACCGATGCGCGGCATGCCGACGCCGTCAACCGCCGAGATGAGTTCGCCGGAAGCCGCCTTCGAGACCGCCCGAGCCGCAGCCCCCGAGATGACGGCGACCAGCATTATTTTCCCAGGGGCGCCATTCGGTTCGCCCTATCATTACGTGGTCTGGACCAAGGGCCGCCAGCAGTTGACGTCGCGGCTGTTCAGTCCGTTTCTCGTCGATGCCCGCACCGGCAAACTCGCGGCGAATGTGACCATGCCCTGGTATCTCCGCGCCCTCGAGGTCTCGCGCCCGCTGCACTTCGGCGACTACGGCGGCTTGCCGCTCAAGGTCATTTGGGCGCTTTTGGATACCGTAACGATTGGCGTGCTCGGTAGCGGCCTTTATCT
>JAQGJF010000231.1 GCA_028290765.1 Tardiphaga sp. | reverse complement strand
ATAAAACCAGGCGAGTTGACGGCTTCTTCCAGCAGTCCTTATGATGACCTGTCCACTGGCTCACTCCAAATACACGACAATAAAACCCGCGATGGGAAAGACCGTTCCTGCCTGTTGGGCAAACCGGGGTCGGGTCTGTTTTCCTCCAGCTCGGCGAGCCGTCTTCGGAACTGAGCGCGTCGTTGGTGATTGGATATCGGCAACCATCCGGAGATTCTCGATGACGCCCGACTATCCCAGGCCGCCGTTTCCCTCCCAGAAACAACCGATACCGGGCGCGACGGACGCCATGCAGCCCCGGCCCGACCATGGCGAAAAGACCTACAAGGGCTCCGGCCGTCTCAAGGGCATGAGAGCCGTGATTACCGGCGGCGACAGCGGTATCGGCCGTGCCGTCGCGATCGCGTATGCGCGCGAAGGGGCCGACATCCTCATTGCCTTTCTCAACGAGACCGAGGAAGCGAGTGAAGTCAGGAAACTCGTCGAGGCGGAAGGCCGCAAGGCCGTGCTGGTACCTGGCGACCTGCAGGATGCCCGGCACTGCCGCGACGTCGTCCAGAAAGCGGTCGACGAGCTCGGCGGCATCGACATCCTTGTCAACAATGCGGCGCATCAGGCTACGTTCAAGGACATCGGCGACATTTCGGACGAGGAATGGGACATGACGTTCCGGACCAACATCCATGCGATTTTCTACCTGACCAAGGCCGCCGTACCGCACATGAAGCCGGGCAGCGCGATCATCAATACGGCGTCCATCAACTCCGACATGCCGAACCCGATCCTGCTCGCCTATGCGACCACCAAGGGCGCGATCCAGAATTTCACCGCCGGGCTGGCGCAGATGCTCGCGGAAAAGGGCATTCGCGCCAACGCGGTCGCGCCGGGTCCGATCTGGACTCCCCTGATTCCGTCGACGATGCCCGAGGATGCGGTCAAGAACTTCGGCAAGCAGGTACCGATGAAGCGCCCCGGTCAACCGGCCGAACTCGCGACGACCTATGTCATGCTGGCGGATCCGATGTCGAGCTACACCTCGGGCACGACCGTTGCGGTCACCGGTGGCAAACCGTTCCTGTGATCCGTGGTCGGGTGGGAACTCCATTGCTATCAACAAGTCATCCCGGCGAAGGCCAGGACGGCGCGGGAAAGGTCGTCAAACAACCTCTCGACCACGAGCGAAGGCGGAAGCGATACCCGTCACGAGAGCGTTCACCGTGAGATGCGACGACATCTTTCGCGCGCGGCAGGTTTTGGCGTTGAGGCGGACGGCACCTCAGGCCTTGTGGGCTCGAAGCCTCTTCGCGGCGGATGAGCCGGCCATCGTCAGCCCGGTCAGCGTGGTATCGCCGCGCATGGCGCATTGGAGAATTTTATCGGCGATTTCTCTCCGCGCCCCATGTTCTTCGCCTCTGGTTGCAAGCATCTTGCAGGCCCGCTCCAGGGCAACTTCCATGTTGGCCAGCGTCCGCGGATCAAAGCTGTCCGCGATGAAAGCCCCCTTCTCCATCGTTGGTGGCCTTGCGTCCGTGTCCTTGCCTGTCCATTTCGTCATGAAATTTTCCGGCATGCCGCTTGACGCGCCCGCGCGAGCAAAGCGGTGGCTACCGCCCGACCGCAGGTCCATTTTTGGCTTGCCGCCGAACGTTCTCGTAAAACGCCTGCGCCAGTCTCCTGGAGGAAGGCCCCGCCCCGGGGGCGTGGGCTGTATATAGGCGAGGCCTTCCTGGGCGCCGTTGAGACGCAGGACACACAGCGCGGCACGAGAATAGCCGCAGTCGCGCGCGGTTGCTTGGATCAATCGGATTACCCTGTGCGAAACCATCGCGGCGTTTCGCGCCGCCGATGTTTCGTACACGCGAGCAATCGCTCGCGTGCATGGAAGAGACAGCAATGGGTTCAAGCGAGCGAGGCGGCAGTCCTGGATGAAGCTGGCGCGTCCCCCGGCATGATGAAGTTCATCCGGCCGACCCTGACGTTGCCGCCAGAAGCCTGAAGGCGTGTCCGCCGCAAACGCCACCAGCCGAAATCGGCATCACCACATCGCAGGCGCATATCTGCTCCGCGATGCGCAGCAAAGCTCATGGCATGAGGCTAACCGCCGCCTTGAATGGCGATCAGGTGAGTCGCGCGGTCGCGCGGCAATGAAGTGCGGCAAGTTCGTGGACGTCGCCGGAATTTTGGCCTGCTCTTTGCAAGGAATGGCTGCCGGGGGATTGCACTGTCCGGATTTTGCACAACCCCGCCGGGCAGTATTCAGCTCGGCGGCCTTGCTGCACTTTTTTAAAACAGCGAGAGGCCGGTTTCGGCCTCGTAATCCTACGGAGCGGGAACTAGTCAGCACTACTTACATTATAGGTAAGATACTGAATGCTTGCACATTATCCACTTTAATCGTTCCGTTTGCGCAAAGAGAACAAGCATGGACAACGCAGACTATTGCCGCCGTCAAGCCCAGGAATGCCGTCGTTTGCTGGGCTTGCCGCAAAGCCAGGCCTCAGCCCAGGTACTAAGAAACCTCTGCAATAGCTGGGTCAGGCTTGCCAACCAGGCCGACCTGTACGCGGAGATCAAGAGACGGGAAGGCAACCAGCAGTAAGGCTCGCTTGTGCAGCCTCTCTCGCGCGTCCTGGTTTCCCGCATGCCCACGCTACCTCCAAAGAGGTACCTCGTTTGAACCAGATGCTACCTCCATGCGCCGCTTCCGGCTCAGGCCGCGAATCCGTTAGACCCCGTTGACACCAAAGAGATCGCGCATCGCGGAATCGAGCTTTGGCCGAGATCGCCGACCAGGGCAGGTCCCGAGGGCAAGGTGCGGCATTCGGTCTTCAACGGTATCTGGAGGATTCAGGATGAGCCAACATTTCGAAGCCCGTGGCCACGAGTTCGCACGCGCGTTGTTTGCCTTCGGGCTGACCAGCGTCGTGGGTCTCGGTGCCTATTTGATTATCCGCTTCCTGGCGGCGCATTGAGCCGCCGGCATCAAGGCCGACAATCGCGCAATCCCTGCGGCGAAGAACTCCGGCTGAGGTTCTTTGGGATTCATCCCCCATTTGGGGGTTTCTCGCATATCCGCTCCCACTTACTCTGTTCGCTTTCGTACACATCGGTGGAGGCGCCGTCTTGGAACATGGCATCTGCCCCTGCGGCACACAGGGCCCGGATCGACCGCGTAGGGACATGGAACTGATTGCCCGGAACGGACCCGGCAACCGATTGTTGGCTGGTCTGCCGAGCGCGGATTTTGATCTGATCGGTCCCCACCTTGTTAAGGCCTCGTTCCCGCGAGGCGCCGTGCTGGCCGAGACAGGTAACGATACCGATCTGATCTATTTTCCGCTCGATGGCATGATCATCCTTCTCTCCGTCACGCAGGACGGCAAGGCGATTGAGACGGCAACGATCGGACGCGATGGCGTGTTTGGCGCCATGGCCGTTTTCGGGCCCTACCGCTCGAGAGTCAGGGCGATCGTTCAGGTGCCGATGACCGCAGTCCACATCTCCGCCCCTCAGCTTCGCGCCGCCGCCGACGCGAGCAAGGCGATCGGCCTTCTCTGCGTCCATTATAATGAGACGCTTTTGGGTCAAGCCCGCATGACGGCCGCATGTAACGCGCTGCACCCGATTGAAGAACGGCTCTGTCGATGGCTATTGCGGACCTGCGAGGTCATCGAAACAAACACCATCCATCTGACCCAGGAATTCCTCTCCGAAATGCTCGGCGTTCGCCGCTCGTCCATCACCGAGGCTGCCATTAGATTGCAGGCCGCCGGCCTGATCAGCTATTCGCGCGGTGTGATCAATGTACTTGATATATCGGGAATACAGCAACGCGCTTGCGGGTGCTTTCAAACGCTGCGTGATCAAAGAGACCTGTAACATCCCGCCGCCTCGGCGCGGCGGTAACGCCGCCGCGTGCCCGCGTCGGCGCAGAGCGGCCCCGGTCATTGCGCGCGCCGAGGTCCCAGAATGACCCAACTGAGACATCGAGCCTGATCAATGTCCGAGGCCGGTTGGGTGCCATTTCTCACTCGCGGCCCATTCGCAAAGTGCTAGGCTTTAGGCACAGGACGAGGCGTGTTCTTGGGGGATACATGCAACGGCGCGAGTTCATCACGCTTTTTGGTGGCACGGCAGCTACGTGGCCGCTGGCCGCGCGTGCGCAGCAACCGGCAGGGCGGATCTATCGGGTGGGGTTCCTCTCGATCTCGTTCCGGGAGCAGGCGCTCTACGGCATTAAAGCCTTCGAAGACGGCCTGCGGAGCTTCGGCTACCGAGTTGGCGAGAATGTCACCATCGAGTACCGCTTCGCCAACGCCGAGATCGAACGGCTGCCCGCGCTTGCCACAGACTTGGTCCGGCTCGGTGTGGACATCATCGTCACCGGGACCAATCCGAATATAGTTGCGGCGATGAAGGCGACTACGACCATCCCGATCGTCATGACCATCGGTGTCGACCCGGTCAGCGCCGGTTTCGTCGCCAGTCTGGCGCGCCCCGGCGGTAACGTCACCGGGCTCGCCACGGATACCGGCAGCGAGATTTTGGGCAAGCGGTTTGAGTTGCTGAAGGAAACACTTCCGAACCTCTCCCATGTGGGCTTTCTGTTCAATCCGGACGGTGTGCTGAATCGGAGCCGGCAGACGTCGTCGGTGGGGGAGAGCGCCCGGGCACTAGGGTTGACGCTTGTCCCGGTCGAAGTACGCGGGTTGGACGCACTTGAACAAGCGTTTGCGATAATGGTGAGGGAGCGCGCGCAGGCGTTCGTCATGCAGGGAGATGGTGTGTTGCTCAACTATCGTGGCCAGATTGCAGAAATGGCTTTAAGGAATCGGCTGCCAGCCGCCTCTCTCCAGAGAGAGTATGCGGAGGCGGGCTTCCTTCTGACCTACGGAGCTGATATTCGAGATCTAATTCGTCGGTCCGCCGCTTACGTCGACAAGATTTTCAAGGGTGCGAAGCCTGCCGACCTGCCGGTCGAACAACCGACCAAGTTCGAGCTCGTGATCAATTTGAAGACCGCAAAGGCGCTTGGCATCATTGTGCCACCGACACTGCTCACCCGCGCCGACGAGGTGATCGAATAGAGCTGTTGTTTGCTGCGGTGCATGAGTCTCTTATTGCCCCAAAGGCGACCTCCTAGCTATGCGTTGGGCCCCCACACGGCTTCTTCCGTCCAACCGAGACCAGCAAACTCCGAGGCCCTCAATGGCGCTTCTTCAACTGAAAAGAACTCATCGAGTTGCGGCGGCTTGATGCGGGTCCCAGATAGCATCGCATGCACCTGTCCACGATGGTGAATTTGGTGCTGAAACAGGTGCATCAGCAGGCGATCGCGTCGTTCAACTTGGACACGAGTACCTCGATTGATCCGCACCTCGCCGCTTAGCAAGGCAGGCGTCAGCGTGTTGCAGACACCGATCAAACGCTTGTCTATCGACGCTTGAGCCCCAGAAAGCTCTGCAAGAGCTGGAAACGGAATTGGATTTTCCCAGGCCGTCGGTCCAAGCCATCCGCCCTCAAGTGCATCAACGTAAAAAAGATCAATTACATAAATGTGGTTCAACGTAGCCCGCAAACTCGGGAAGAAGCCCGTGCGCTCGGCCTCAAATTCGCCTTGGGTCAGTTCGGCGCACGCGCCCAGCAGGCGGTGGTTCGCCCACGCATTGTTGTAGGCGAAGGCACGATGGGTCTGAACGAGCCCAACACACATTGCAATTTCCTCACTTCACTGGCCAACAACTCACTGGCCAACAACCTCGCCTGCGTCCTACGGGAAGGCTACCACGGCTGGCTCGAAGTCTGCATCTGGCACCCTTCAGACGCGCCCGGTCCGGCCGACGACGTCCGGTCATCGGCGCAGAGCGGACCCTGTCATGGCGCACGACGAGGGTCCCGGAATGCCGCACCCCGGACCTTGGCCCTACCCGCATACAGCCCGATTGTCGCTCACCTCCTCGCCGCGGAGTGCTAGAATTCAGGCGTGCTGGGGGCTTGCAAAGCTCAGCGCCGACGGCGCCGGCTCACAGGGAGGATGATCATGGCGAATGTCATTGAAATCGCGAAGGCCGCTGTCACCGCATACAACGAAAAGGACTGGAGCAAGGGTAAGGACATCCTGGCTGCCGACGCCGTGTACGACGAGAAAGGAACCCGCCGTCGCATCCAGGGCGCCGGCGAGATCATCGAGGCCTGGCAGGGCTGGGCCAGGGCCTTCCCCGACTCCAAGGCCACCTTCGTGCGCGCGTTCGAGAGCGGCGACACCGCGGTGCTCGAGCTTGTGTGGAAGGGCGTTCACACCGGCCCGCTACAGACACCGACAGGTACCATTCCGCCATCGAACAAGCCGATCGAGTTGCCGGCCTGTCAGATCGTCCAGGTCGAGGGTGGCAAGGTCAAGAGCGCCACGCACTACTTCGACATGCTGACAATGCTCACGCAAATCGGTGCCACTGGCGCGGTAAAGACGGCAGCGTGAAGGGCAACGCCGCTTCATCCCGTTGAAGACGCCCGCCGGCGCGAACCGGCGGGCCCGTCCCTTCAGGGTACGGCGCCTTATGGCCCCGCTGGAGCGACTCCGTTTCGTGTTCGCGCGTCGACGCTCCGGAAAGTCTGTCGCATGTCATCATTTTCGGGTCGATCATGGCCTCGGAGGAGTGGCAGACTAACGCGTGCTTGTACGCGCCCGGAAACGGGAGAGTTGGATTTCTGCCAGCTATTCAGCAGGTATCGCATGACCTATCGTGTCGGCGACGTCGTTGTGCAGGGCAATGAGCCCAGCAATATCACTCATGTGGTATTCCGCCGTAAGACCAACGATGGCGGCAAGGCGGGGCTAGCGCGCCGGCGTGTGGCCCTTTCCTGCAGTACCGATGCGCTGGATCTGGTCGCTTCGGATGCTTTCAGGTTTCGCGATGTCCCGACCATGGACAACGCAGACCCCGAAGATACGCGACCGAGCGAACTTGCCTGAGCCTGTCGATCTACGCGCAACAGAGAACATGACACCAGGCGCCAAGCCCGAGAACCGAAAGCCCAAGAACCGAAAGCCCGAGAAGCCATATCGTGCATTGGACGCAGCGGTCGCGCCCGGACGGAAGGTGGTACGGGCGGACCGAGGTGAGGCGCCCTGACGCGCGGCCCTGTTCTCTAGTTGGAGCTCAGGACCTTGACCCACCGAATGCCGTCACTGCCGCCGCAGGACCGGATTGGCAGGATTGATCCATCGTGCAGTCGAAGCGAGGCTTTTCCTGCGGTTTGAATTTCGATCATCATCGCCTCGTCGCCGACGATAGTTCCTTCGACGCCGGTCTGCTCTTTGGTAAGCCAGCAGGTGACGAAGCCACGCTCGATCCTGTCGATCAGGATCGTGCCTTCGCAATTGAACTCGTCGATCGTCGCCTTCATGAAGGCCTCCAGCCGCGAGAAAAATCCTTTGCGCCGGTGGGGTCCAACAAGCTGCTTTGATGCAATGCCTCCAGCCCGGTAAATGGATTAAGCGACGCACCAAAACGCGCGTAAACAGCAATCCACCGTTTCATCGAAGGAACACGATCTTCGTTGCGTATCGGACACATGTTTCGGCGGGGGACGGTAAATGCGTAAGGCGCTTGGCCGCCGAGCGTCGCCGCCGGCGGAATTCATGTCAGGGCTAGCGCACCGCCGACGCGGAATGGTTCACAAGCCGCGATTGCCGCGGCACGCGGGCACGTCCTTACATTGCCGGACGATGATTGTTGCGTCTCAACAGAACACGACGCCGATCCGCCGCCCCTTGCGCCAGACGAGGCTGCACGAATGGATTTTCTTCGTCGGTATGACGATCAAGGTGAACTGATCCGGAATGTCGGTTTGTGGACCGACGTCAAGAGTAGCTCCGGCCGTCGATAGATTGCGGACGGCGCAGCATACCGAAATATCACCGGACCGGATTAGCGCGGTGTCCAAAACCGGATGCCGCTTGGCCTTTCGCGCATCATCTAGGTAAACGACACTCATCCTGGCGCTCCTAGCTTTGAGGTAAGTTGCGGATGTAATGGAAGCATGCGCGCGGCCCGTTAAAGCTTCGTCAATCGGCGCGTCCTGGCCTCTCAGCTTCTCACACGCAGCTCCCTGGATGTCGTGGGCCTCACACCGCGGTATCGATCTACCCAAAGCTCGCCCACCGATTCATGCCACGGGATTTAGCCACCGCCGAATGACAATCGACCGGAAAAAAACGTCGATCTTGCGGAAGCATTTCGTCCAGTCGTGGGCGCGTCGGAGCAGGACCTTGATGGTGTCGTTGGCGATCCGGCAACTGGAGCGGTGGCGAGCGAACTTGATCCCTTGGATACCGTGCTCGCCGACCCTTGGCGATCGAGGATGCGAGCGCCGGTTCAACAAAGCCGGGAAAATCCACCTTCACGCCGATCTCTCCCGGTTTTCGCCGCTCGTACGCCATCACTTCGACGCATCACGCCGCACAATTGCGTATTCAAGCGAGATCTGTCCGATTCGTACCGGCGCTGGGAGTGCTCTCTTCGGTCCTAAGTTCGAAAAACAAAGACCGCGCTGCACGATCGAGGTAACGGCGGAAGACGATGGCGGTAAACCAGCCGGTGGACGACGGCGCGCGTAACGGCCGGGTCAGCGTACGATTCCGTACAGACATGAGGACGCGGCCTGATCGGGCGTGGCCAAGATTGATAGAAAAATCAAGATTGATAGAAAAATAACGTTCAAGGTTCATATTTCCAGCATGGCAACCGTTCGCTCCAAGATACCCTTGGTGGAAGTCATCGCGCCTGATGGCCAGAAATCGCTTTGGGTTGCGGCAGTGGCGAAGGCCGACGCCGTGGATGCTGTAAAGCAGGTAATTCCAACAGGCCATGTTGCCAGGCTCACACAGCGACGGGTAACGATTACCCGGAAATCGGAAATGCTCCAGCGCGGCGAAGTGCGAAGGGTCAGGCTATGATCCAGCCAAAACGCGCTGGGGACCTGAGCCGCATTCCGAACGAACTGGCGATCGATCCGCCCTGCTGTCGCGATGGAACGAGAACCGAACTCATTCGATCACCTCGTCGGCCGGTGCGAGCAGCGCTGACGGCAGCTTGATGCCGATCGCCCGCGCGGTCCGCCAATTGATCGCCAGCGTGAACGCGACGGTTCCTGAAACGGCAGGTCGGCAACAAATGACAAGGAACGGTGCCAGCGTCGCGCTGTTCATCGACGGCGCCAATCTCTACGCAACGGCCAAGACGCTCGGCTTCGACATCGATTTCAAACGCCTTCTCGCCCACTTTCATGCCGGCGCAACGGTGCTGCGCGCCTTCTATTATACGGCAGTCGCCGAGGATCAGGAGTTTTCCAGCATCCGTCCCCTGCTCGATTGGCTCGATTATAACGGCTTTACTGTCGTCACCAAGGCGACGAAGGCGTTCGTGGATTCCGCCGGCCACCGCAAGGTGAAGGGCAGCATGTCAGTCGAACTCGCCGTCGACGCGATGGAATTGGCCGGCCAGGTCGACGACGCGGTTCTGTTCTCGGGCGACGGTGATTTCCGCCAGCTCGTCGAAGCACTGCAGCGCCGTGGCGTGCGCGTCACCGTGATCTCAACCATTGCCAGCCAGCCCCCCATGATAGCCGACGAGTTGCGGCGCCAAGCGGACGTCTTCATTGATCTCGCGGAGTTGCGACTAATGGTCGGCCGCGATCCGCGGGAGCATCCTGCTTCACCAAAGCGGTAATCTGCTCCGGCACAGCCAGGCGAAATGTGCTCCGGCTGCAACAACCCGTTTGTTCCGCTTACGGAACATGCGTTTTGACTCCACCCCATCGGAAGGCTTGCCTATTCTGTGAAACGCCGGGGCTGAGCTTCTTTCATGCCTGTCAATTTTGAGCCCGGTCGGGCCGCTGGTCATACTGCCGGCGGCCTTTTCCTTGCCGTGAAGCTTACGGAACGAGTTGTGATTCAAGTGCGCACTCGTAACCCAGTTGCTGGAGAAACACCTGATGGCTAACGAAGCCGCGGAAATGCGCGGCGGGCTTTTGCGTCGAGGCATGGCGTAGGAATTGTAGGGCGCAATAGCCAAGCGCATTGCGCCAATAGCGGCGGATGACGCGGAGTTTATCATCGGGCGCGCATTGGCGCGACCCGTTGCGTAATCCGCTCTGCGGGCTGACGCGGCGGCCCCTAACTCCTGCCGTACCGGTCTTGATCGTAGGCCTGCAGGATGCGGACAAAATCGGCCATGCTGGATCGATCCCGGTTTTCGGCCATAACCGCAACCTGAGTATTGGACGCGGGCTGGCTCCTTTGCCAAACCCGCAGCAGGAGATCGGCGATGTTTTTCATGGCGCACTCTCTGCAGCCAACTGGGGCGGTGGGCACTAGTTACTGGAGCGGCAACGCGCCGCTTCGATCAAGAGGAAGGCCGGCGGGCGTTACGCCGCCGACCTTGTCCTGCAACTGCCGGCTCGCGGGGCCGGTTCCGTTGCTTTGCACTCCGCATTAGGTAGCACCGGGCACTTGGTTGACGCCATTGCGCGCGGGTATGAAGTGGCCGTACCGAGGTAGGCTCGGACTAGTGAATCGGGATAAGTCGACTAAGCGTTGGTATAATCGCAAGGTTCAGCTGTCCGAGGAGTCGCGGGCAGGAAACTGGCTGCGGAGCGGGGCAGCCCATCAGAGATCGGTAGCCCCGCATGAGCCAACGGGTCGCGCGTATGCGCGCCCGATGATAAACTCAGCGATATGCGGAATCACCGAGCCCGGATATCGCTTTGCTCATCCGGGCTACAGCCGCGCTTGTGGAAAACAAAATCGAACGTCGATTGACTGGTCCAGTTAACCATGGTGTTTTGTTCAAAGTGAATTGCTTCGTTCAAAACCCGTCCGCAGAAATGCGCGGCGGGTTTTTCGCGTTGAGGCACGGCGTAAGAATTGTAGGGCGCAGTAGCAAAGCGTATTGCGCCGACAGCTGAGATTACGCGGAGTTTATCATCGGGCGCGCATTCGCGCGACCCGTTGGCTAATCGCCCTACCGGCTACGGGCTGTCCATCGCCGGCGCGGAGAACATGTCGATCGGCAATCGGCTGCTCGCCCCGGCCATGCAGGTGATCGCCAAGCCGTTTGAAATGGGCGCCCTGGTGAACAAGGTTCGGGAGATTATCGAGGGCGGCCACGGCCTGCCGTGAGAACGTGATGCGCATGCGCTCGCCGCCTAGCCAAAAAATGGCCCCGGATTTCTCCGGGGCTTTTCGCGTACGCCTTACCAGCGATTGCTGCGGCTTCCGTTGTCCCAGCCATTGGTCTGCCCGCCGTGGTGAGGGCGGGCCTGGTCGAACGCCATCCCCGGATTGGCAATGCAGTCGCCGGCCTGGCCGCTGACGGTCGCCATGCACTGTTGGTAGGAGTTGAACGAGCAATCCCCGGAATCGTTCGTGATGGTCCGGGCGCACCAGTTGTGCTCCCGAGCGAGACT
>JAQGJF010000188.1 GCA_028290765.1 Tardiphaga sp. | reverse complement strand
CGATATCGCCCGATCAATCGCTCAGCTTCCCGCTTCACCTCACCGTCGCCGGCACCCGATCGCCATGCTGCCGGTCCAGCATCCATTGCGGATATTCCCTTGGCAGCGCGCTGGCCTTGTCCAGCGTCGCCAGCTCGTCCGCCGACAGCACGATCTCGGTCGCCGCGAGGTTGTCGTCGAGCTGCGTGATCGATTTGGCGCCGATGATAACGCTCATCACCGCCTTCTGGTGCAGCAGCCAGGCCAGCGCGATCCGGGCCACCGAAACGCCGTGCGCCTCGGCGATCGGCCTTATGACATCGACGAGGTCGAGGGCGTGTTCCTTGTTGACCGGCGGGAAATCCAGCACCGTGCGCCTCGCGTCGTTCGGCGTCGCCGCCTGCCGGGCGAATTTTCCGGAAAGAAGTCCGCCGGCCAGCGGGCTCCATACCATCAGGCCGAGCTGCTGGTCGGTGAGCATCGGAATCAGTTCGCGCTCGAGGTCGCGGCCGGCGATGGTGTAATAGGACTGCACGGTTTCGAACCGCGCATAGTCGTATTGCCGCGCCAGCCCGTTGGCTTTCATAATCTGCCAGGCCGCCATGTTGGAGGCGCCGATGTAGCGGACCAGGCCCCGCGACACCAGATTGTCGAGCGCGCGCATCGTCTCTTCGATCGGCGTCACCAGGTCGGCGCCGTGCACCTGATAGAGGTCGATATAATCGAGGCCGGTACGCTTCAGGCTGGCTTCGACCGAATTCATGATGTGGTTGCGCGACAGGCCGACCGTGTTCGGTCCCGGTCCGGTGCGTCCGCGCACCTTGGTGGCGATGATGACGCTTTCGCGCGGCACTTTCAGGTCGCGCAGCGCCTGGCCGAGAATCCGCTCGGAATGGCCTTCCGAATAGACGTCGGCGGTGTCGAGGAAGTTGACGCCGGCCGCCAGCGCGCGTTCGACCAGCGCATTGGCGTTGCTCTGGTCGAGCTCGCCGATATTCTTCCACCACGCGCCCTGGCCGCCGAAGGTCATGGTGCCCATGCAGATTTCCGACACATAGAGGCCGGTTCGGCCCAACGGACGAAGTTTCATGTTTCGCTCCCCTTTTTGATGTGTTGCCCGCGGTAAGGCGTGGCGGTTTGAAATCTCGTCGGTCTTTTCACCACCTGTTGCGCAGGATCTCCTCGACCATCTGCGCGGTGCGCTCGAAATGATCCTTCAGCAAATCGGTCGCGGTGATGGTGTCGCGCCGGATCGCGGCCTCGAAGATCAGCCGGTGTTCGGTGCGGATGTCGCGCGGAATATCCGGCACCGTGATCGAGAGCCGGCGATAGCGGTTGGCGCGGCCGTAGAGCTGGTTGCAGAATCCGAGCAGAACTTTCGACTGGCACGCCGAGATCAGTGCTTCGTGAAACGCCTGGTGGCGTGGCTCCCATTGCTCGTCGACGGCGGTGGGCAGGTCGGCGCGCTCACGGTCCATCCGGCTCAACAGATGATGCGCGGTGATGAGCTGTGCTTCCCAATGATCGTCGCCATGCTGGATCGAGAGGCTGAGCGCCTCGGATTCCAGCCGCTGCCGGTTGCGCACGATGTCCCACAGGTCGGTCGACGACACCGGCGCCACCCGGTAGCCGCGGTGGCCTTCCAATTCGGTAAAACCTTCCGCGGTGAGGCGCGCCAGTGCCTCGCGCACCGGCGTCACGCTGGTGTCGGTCAATTCCTGCAGGTCGCTGAAACGAAGCTTGTGCCCGGGCTTCAATTGACCCGAATGCATCGCCTCGCGGATGCGGGAATAGGCCTCGTCGGCCAAAGTGCGGGAAACGTCGCCAATCGCAATCATAGGTAATTCTCGCGACTTTTTGCCTCGAACGCAATAGTTTCGAAAATACTTGACGCATTGTCGGCGCAGCGCATACGGTCAAGAAAAAGAAATCGGAGGAAAAAGTGCCGGCTCTGAACGCGATAGCGGTCGAAAGGTCAGCCTCAAAGGCGAGGTTCGAGTTGCCTGCGCGCGTGACGTGCCGGGCTGGGTCCTGATCTCATGCCGGTCCCGCGCCAACGCAAGGCTGTGATTGCCGGCGGTTCGGTGGGCGGGCTTCTCATCGGCAACATGCTGTTGCGGCAGGGTTGGGCGGTCGAGATTTTCGAGCGCGCCACCTCGGGGCTCGAGTCGCGCGGCGCCGGCATTGCCGGCCACGCCGAATTGACCGCGATCCTCAAAGCCCTTGGCGTCTCGAACGACCGTCCGCCGGGGATCGACGTCTCCGGCCGCATCGCCTTCGACCGCCACGGCAACCAGCTCGCCAACTTCGACTATCCGCAATATCTGACCTCGTGGAGCAGCGTCTTCAACCTGCTGCTGGCGGCGTTCCCGCCGGCCAACTATCACCTCGGCGTCGAGCTTCTCGATATCAGCGAGGCCGCCGACGGCGCGGTGGCGGTGCTGTCCAATGGCGAACGGGTCGCGGCCGATCTCATCGTCGGCGCCGACGGTGTCCGGTCCAGGGTTCGCGGATTGACGGCGCCGGATATCGTGCCGAGCTACGGCGGCTATGTCGCCTGGCGCGGCATTATCGATGAAACCGGGCTGTCGGCCGAATTCATGGCCACCACCTTCGACCGCTTCAGTTTCTGCTTTCCCCCCGGTGGCCAATTCATCGGCTATCCGCTACTGGGGCAGGATGGGTCGACCAATCGCGGCGGGCGCCGCTACAATTTTCTCTGGTACACCCACACGCCGGCCGACGATCTCGAAGGGTTGATGACCGACGAGAGCGGTGAGCGGCATGAATCGATTCCACCGCCGCTGATCCGAAAGGCGAGCATCGACGCGCTGCGGCAGGCCGGCGCCCGCGACCTGCCGGCGCAATTCGCCGAAGTGGTGCAGCGCGCCGACCGGCATCTGCTGCAGCCGATCTACGACGTCGAATCCCGCCATATCGCCTTCGGCCCTGTCGCGCTGCTCGGCGACGCCGCCTTTGTCGCCCGTCCCCATGTCGGCATCGGCGTGCTGAAAGCCGCGCAGGATGCGGCGTCGCTGGCACGGAACCTGGCGGAATGCGCTGAGGTACCCGAGGCGCTGCAGCATTATGAGCGCGAGCGCCTGCAGCCCAATATCGATGCCGTCGAATTCGGCCGTTATCTCGGTAATTTCATCGAACGCGGCCTTGCCGGTCCGACCAGTGATCCCGAGCTCAATCTGAGCTATGAATTCATCATCCGCGAGAGCGCGCGGCTGCCGCGGGTCAAACCGCCGCTTCGCCGCGCATCGCCAAAACAAAGGATGCTGCAATGAACATCCAGTCAACGAAACCTAATTCGACCATTCCGTTCGACACCCACAAGCTCGACGAGCTGCTGGACCAGGCCGGCATCGACGTCCTGGTCGCTACCTCCAAGCATAATGTCGGTTATCTGCTCGGCGGCTACCGGTTCTTCTTTTTCGAGACCATGGATCCGATCGGGCTCAGCCGCTACCAGCCGGTCTTCGTCTATGCCAGGGGGCAGGCCGAGCGGTCGGTCTATATCGGCAACAGGCTCGAGACCTTCGAGAAGCAGCTCAACCGGTTCTGGACTTCGGTCGCCGAGACCTCGTGGATGACCAGCGTCGACGCCATGCAGTCGGCGGTTTCCCACATCGTGAAAATGGGCGTCCCCACCGCCCGGATCGGCGTGGAAATGCCGTTCATTCCGCTCGATGCCGCCCAGGTGCTGCAGTCGGCCTTCGCCGGCAGCCAGCTGATCGACGCCACGGTGCCGCTGGAGCGGTTGCGCGCGCGCAAGACCGCCGCGGAACTGGCGCTGCTCAAGGAGGCTTCCGAGCGCGTGGTCGCCTCGATGCAGGCGACCTTTGCCGCCGCCAAACCAGGCATGACCAAGCATGACGTGGTCGCGCAGCTGCGCCGCGAGGAAACCAACCGCGGGCTTAATTTCGAATATTGCCTGATCTCAGCGGGCACCAGCCTCAACCGCGCGCCGTCGGATCAGGTGCTGGCTGCTGGCGATATCATGTCGCTGGATTCCGGCGCCAATTACCACGGCTATATCGGCGATCTCTGTCGCATGGGCATGGTCGGCG
>JAQGJF010000182.1 GCA_028290765.1 Tardiphaga sp. | reverse complement strand
GGAAGCCACCATTTTCGCGCCGATCGCCGGCAAGGTCGTCCAGCGCAAAATCGGTCCCGGGCAATATGTCTCGACCGGCGCCAGCGACCCGGTCTTCGTGATCGGCGATCTCTCCACGGTCTGGCTCACCGCCTTCGTTCGCGAGACCGAATCCTCGATGGTGTCGGTCGGCCAGGAAATCAGTTTCGGCGTGCTGGCCTTGCCCGGCCGTGAAATCAACGCGCGGATCAATTACGTCTCGGCGGCGATCGATCCGGCCACCCGACGGCTACTGGTGCGCGCCACGGTGGACAACCCCAACGGTTCGTTGAAGCCGGAAATGTTCGCCAACGTCACCATCTATTCCGCCGGCGATCATCCGGCGATCGGAGTGCCGAAGCAGGCGCTGATCTATGAGGGCGACCAGGTCCGGGTCTGGGTCGCACATGACGACAAGACCATCGAACTGCGCCAGATCAAGACCGGCCTCACCAACGGCAACCTCGTCGAGGTGCAAGGCAATCTCAAACCCGGCGAACAGATCGTCACCAAAGGCAGCCTGTTCATCGACCGCGCCGCATCGGGCAGCTAACCCCAAAATCCTGGCTGATCAGTCTCGGCTCTTCTGAAAGGTCCGATCTGGATGGATCGCCTCGTTGCTCTTGCCGTTCACCGCCGTTATCTGATGGTGGCCCTGTTCGTCGTCGTGATCGTCGGCGGCCTGATCGCGTTCAAGCAGCTCAATATCGAGGCCTATCCCGACCCGACGCCGCCGATGGTCGACATCGTGACGCAAAGTCCGGGCCTCTCTTCGGAAGAGATCGAGCGCTACATCACCATCCCGATCGAGACCCAGGTCGCCGGGATCAAGAACCTGCGCACCATCCGCACCATTTCGCTGTACGGCCTGTCCGACATCAAACTGCAGTTTTCGTTCGACTACACCTATGACGAGGCGCTGCAGCAGGTGCTGAACCGGCTGTCGCAGATGGCGCCGTTGCCCGGCAACGCGCAGCCCGGCATTTCGCCGCTCAGCGCGATCGGTGAAATCTACCGCTACCGGCTGGTCGGACCGCCGAATTACAGCGTGCTCGACCTGAAGACGCTGCAGGACTGGGTGCTGCAGCGCCGGTTTCGCGCGGTGCCGGGCGTGATCGACGTCACCGGCTGGGGCGGCAAGACCAAGACCTATGAGATGCAGGTCGATTTCAACAAGCTGATCGCCTATGGGTTGACGCTGCCGCAGCTGTTGCAGGCGGTCAGCAACTCCAACATCAATGTCGGCGGCAACACCGTCAACATCGGCGCGCAATCCGCCGTGGTGCGCGGCGTCGGGCTGATCCGCTCGATCGACGATCTCGCCAACACCATGGTGTCGCAAAGCGGCGGCAACCCGGTGCTGGTCAAGGATATCGCCACCGTCACCGTCGGCGAGAAGCCGCGGCTCGGCATCGCCGGTCTCGACCAGGCCGACGACATCGTCCAGGGCATCGTGCTGATGCGCCGCGGCGAGCAGAGTTCGCCGACCATCACGCGGGTCGAGGAATTGGTGGCGTCGATCAATCGCTCCAGCTTCCTGCCGCCGGGGGTGCAGATCGAGCGCATCTACGACCGCAAGGACCTGATCGACATCACCACCCACACGGTGCTGCACAACATGGTGGTCGGCATTTTGCTGATCGTTCTATTGCAATGGATGTTCCTCGGCGACCTGCGCAGCGCGCTGATCGTCGGCGCGACGATCCCCTTTGCGCTGTTTTTCGCGGTCATCATTCTGGTGCTGCGCGGGGAATCCGCCAATCTGCTCTCGGTCGGCGCCATCGACTTTGGCCTGATCGTCGATGCCACCGTGATCATGGTGGAGGCGATCTTCCGCAGGCTGTCGCAGACCACGGCACTGTCCGAGGCCGAGCGCAGCCACATCTCGCCCGAAACCGTCATGGGCATGAAGAGCCATGCCATCCTCTCGGCCGCCGCCGACGTGTCGCGTTCGATCTTCTTTGCCGCCGCCATCATCATCGCCGCGTTCCTGCCGCTGTTCACCCTGAGCGGCGTCGAGGGCAATATTTTCGGGCCGATGGCGCGAACCTATGCCTATGCGCTGGCGGGAGGATTGCTCGCCACCTTCACCGTGACGCCGGCGCTGAGCGCGCTGATCCTGCCGTCGCACATGCACGAAACCGAGACGTTCATCGTCCGCTGGCTGCACCGGCTGTACATGCCGGTGCTGCGCTGGTCGGTCGGCAATCGAAAGATCGTGATGGGAGGCGCCGCGATGCTGGTCGTGCTGACCGTCATCTTCGGCCGGCTGCTCGGGCTCGAATTCCTGCCCAAGCTCGAGGAAGGCAATTTGTGGATTCGGGCGACGCTGCCGCCGACCATCTCGCTTGCGGAAGGCAACAGCTACGTCAACGAGATGCGCAAGCTGATCCGCAGTTTCCCCGAAGTCGAATCGGTGGTGTCGCAGCACGGCCGGCCGGATGACGGCACCGACGCCGCCGGCCTGTTCAACGCGGAATTCTTCGCGCCGCTGAAGCCCGTTGGCGAGTGGCCTGAGCCCCGCGACAAGGATGATTTGACGGCGCGGCTGCTCAAGCAATTGCAGGACAGGTTTCCCGGCGTCGAATTCAATTTCTCGCAATATCTGCAGGACAACGTTTCCGAAGCCGTGTCCGGCGTGAAGGGCGAGAACTCGATCAAGCTGTACGGCAACGACCTGCAGGCGCTCACCGACACCGCCAACAAGATCAAATCGGTGCTCGCCACCGTCCAGGGGGTGACCGATCTCGCGGTGTTCATTTCGCTCGGTCAGCCGACCATCCAGATCGATATCGATCGCGCCCGCGCCGCGCGCTACGGGCTGACGCCCGGCGACATCAATGCCACCATCAAGGTCGCGATCGGCGGCGACAGCGCCGGCGACATCTACGAGCCTGGCAGCGACCGCCATTTCCCCATCATCGTCCGGCTGGCGCCGGAATACCGGCGCAGCGCCGAAGCGATCCACAATTTGCGCATCGGTGCGCCGGGGCCGAACGGCACCATTACGCAGATTCCGCTCAGCGAGGTGGCCTCGATCCAGCTGGTGTCGGGCGCGGCCTATATCTACCGCGAAGGCCAGGAGCGTTATCTGCCGATCAAATTCTCGGTGCGCGAGCGCGACCTCGGCAGCGCGATCCAGGAAGCCCAGGACAAGGTGGCTGCGCAAGTGCAGCTGCCGCCGGGCTCCCGGGTCGAGTGGGTCGGCGAGTTCGGCAATTTGCAGGACGCCATCAAGCGGCTGTCGATCGTGGTGCCGATCAGCCTGGCACTGATCGCGGTGCTGCTGTGGTTCAATTTCGGCTCGATGGTCGATACGCTGCTGGCCATGAGCGTGATCCCGATGGCGATCTTCGGCGGGGTGCTCGGCCTCTTGATATCAGGCATCCCGTTCAGCGTTTCCGCCGCGATCGGCTTCATCGCGCTGTTCGGCATTGCGGTGATGGACGGCATCATCATCCTGTCGCAGTACAATCAGTTGATCGATGAAGGCCTCGACCGGCTCACGGCGGTGATCCGCACCGGCGAACTGCAACTGCGCCCGGTGCTGATGACCTGCGTCGTCGCGGGCGTCGGCCTGTTGCCGGCGGCGATGTCGGCCGGCATCGGATCGCAGGTGCAAAAGCCGCTGGCGGTCGTGGTCGTCACCGGCATGATGCTGGCGCCGCTGGTCATCCTGGTGACGCTGCCGGTGCTGATCTCGTTCTTCTCGCGGCGGGCGCGCTGAGGGCGTCAAGTCACCGGCGGAGCTTTCCTTACTTGGTTCGTTGGCCGTTTCCTTGCCAATATCCAGGAAAGTCGTTAGGAAACTTAGTTCTGAATCCGAAGATATCGGCTTTCACGAACGCCGCACGGCTCTACTAGAAGGCTTCTAATCTAGTTTGTCGCGGTCACAGGTTACCGCTCCGCGATCATTGAGCGGGAATTTTCGCTGCACCGATTGTATTGGTTGAAAAATTAGTTCGGTCATGCCGGGCCGACGCCAGTGCGCCTGAGGGAGACGGAGCGTGAGCCTTATCGCCGCACTGATTTATTGGCTTATCGTCGCGCTCTGGTTGGCCATTCTATGGACGGTATGCCTCGCCTATCTGCGTAATCCGCTCACCTTCGGTGCCACGCGACTGCTGCTCACCGTCGTCGGCATCGATACGGTCCGCAACATTGTCGAGAACTTGTATTTCGGGCTCTATTTCGGCGCCCAATATGGCCTGTTTCCCGGCGCCATTGTCGGCGTTCTCGGGCAACCTCATCTTCTGATCATTCCCAAGCTCGTCAACGTCGCCGCGGCCTGCGTCGTGCTGGGGCTGCTGTTACTGAGATGGTTGCCCGTCGCGCTGAAAGAGCGCGCCGGGGCGGAAGAGGAAGTGCGCCGGAAAACGGAAGCGCTGACCCAGGAAATCGAAGAACATCACCGGCTGTATGAGACCTCGGCGGATCTGATCGTCGTCACGGATGGTGAGAGGATCATCAGCCGGATCAGCCATAGCTGTATCGCGATACTAGGCTACCGGCCGGAAGAAATGATGGGACGGCAGGGCGAAGACTTTGTCTGCGATTCCGATCGCGAGACCCTGCACAAGGAACTGCAGTTGTCGATGCAGGGAAGCGCCAGACGGCATTTTCAGGCGGGGTTCGTCCATAGAAGCGGCCGCACGGTGATGCTGGCCTGGACCGGCGTCTGGTCGGAACAGGCGCGGCGCTTCTTCCTGATCGGCCGCGACATGACCGAAAGCGATGAAGCCCAGCGGGCGCTGGTCGAAAGCGAGCGCCTGGCACGCGGCATCGCGGAAACCTCGCTCGATGCGTTCCTGCAGATCAACGAAAGCGGCGTCATCACGGGTTGGAGCAGCGAGGCGGAGCGGATCTTCGGCTGGTCGCAACGCGAGGCCGTTGGGCAAGGGTACGAAAGCCTGCTTTTCCACGGCAAACACGATCCCGAAATGAATTGCCTGAGCGTGCGGCAGCGCCCGGATGGCCGTGGCCGCTTCGAGGTGGATGCCTATCGGCGGGACGGCAAGGAAATCAAGATAGAGCTCAGCGTCTCGACGTTTGAAAAGCAACAGGGCTGTATTTTCAACTGTTTCGTTCGCGACCTGACCGACAAGATCGCAGCCGAAACCCAATTGCGGCAGTCCCAGAAAATGGAAGCGATCGGCCATCTGACCGGCGGCATGGCCCACGATTTCAATAATATCCTGACGGTCATTACCGGCACCATCGAGATCCTGGCGGAGGCCGTTACCGATCGGCCCGATCTCACGGCGATCACGAAAATGATCGACGATGCGGCGGAACGGGGGGCGGACCTTACCAAGCGCCTGCTCGCATTCGCACGCAAGCAGCCATTGCGGCCGCGCGAAGTCGACGTCAATGCCTTGATCGTCTCGACGGTAAAATTGCTTCGCCCGACCCTGGGCGAGCAGATCGAAATCCAGACCCTGCTCGCGGAGGATCCCTGGCCTGCGCTGGTGGACCCCGGCCAACTGACCACGGCCATCCTGAACCTGGCATTGAATGCGCGCGATGCAATGCCAAAGGGCGGCAAGCTCATCATCGAGGCGCACAACTGCCATCTCGACCAGAGCTATGCCAGCCAGAACTTCGAAGTAAAGCCGGGTGCCTACGTCATGGTGGCGATCAGCGATACCGGCTGCGGCATTCCCGGCGAGCTGGTGGGCAAGGTGTTCGAGCCGTTCTTCACGACCAAGGAAGTAGGCAAGGGCACCGGCCTCGGCCTCAGTATGGTGTACGGCTTCGTCAAGCAGTCGCAAGGCCACGTGAACATCTATAGCGAGGAGGGCTACGGCACGACCGTAAAACTCTATCTTCCGAAGAGCCTGGATATTTCGACCTCACCCGAGGCACCGCTGGCGATCGAGAACACCAAGGGCGGCAACGAAATCATTTTGATCGTCGAAGACGATCCGCTGGTGCGGGATTATGTGAATACACAGGTCAGGAGCCTTGGTTATGCGCCGTTGTCGGCCGCCAACGCAGAACAGGCGTTGGACATTATCCGAGGCGCCGCTGCCATCGACCTGCTGTTTACCGACGTCATCATGCCGGGCTCGATGAACGGCCGCCAGCTCGTCGAGGAAGCGCGGAAGCTTCGAAGCGATCTGAAAGTGCTCTACACCTCGGGCTATACCGATAACGCGATCGTTCATCACGGCCGTCTTGATTCCGGGGTGCTGCTGCTGGAGAAGCCGTATCGCAAGGCAGACCTTGCCCGGATGATCCGGGCGGCCTTGGGCTCAACCGCTTCGACCGGGTCATCGCGCGATATCGCCGCGAAACCCGAAACCACCGAAGCCTGAGTGCGGGCTGGTTTTCGCCGTAACCGGCTGCGCCGATTTCATTCTTGTTAGGAAACCTGCATTAGCTTCCGATTCGGACCGCGCATTCTGTATAAAGCCATCGAACCAAAACCCTGCCACTTTGACTAAAAGATTCACCGGTCAAAATAATCGGATTTCATGTCAAAACACTCCAGAGGCTTCAAAGCGGGCGTTTCCGCCATCGCCCTGCTGATCGCCGTGTTCGGCGTCTACAGTTTTCGCAAAGTTCAGGCGCTGGCCGCCGATCCTGTCGGCGACAAGGAGTGCCAGCCCGCGGCCGGCGGCGGCGAGCAAAGCAAGATCGATATCGACCGGATCAAGGCGATCGCGCCGCTCCAGGGCGTGAAGTGGTCGCAGCTCGGCGGCAGCATCAACGATGCCTCTTGCCTCAACAAGACCGAGATCTACGGCATCGTCGAGGTTCACAGTGTCGATGACATCGCCAAGGCGCTGGCGTTCGCGCGCGACAACAAGCTTCCGGTGACGTCCGCCGGCGTACGCCACAGCATGGGCGGCCACGCCTTTCGCAAGGGCGGCATCGTGCTGGACATGCGAGGCTTCAACCGCATCGTGCTGAATGAGAGCGCAAAGACCATTACCGTGCAGCCGGGCGCGACCTGGCACGACATCCAGAACGCGCTGCATCCGCGCTACGCGGTGCAGGCGATGCAATCGACCGACATCTTCACCGTCGGCGGCTCGATCTCTGTCAACGCCCATGGCATGGATCATCAGGCCGGCGCGATGGCGAAGTCGATCAGGTCGATGACACTGATGATGGCGGACGGCGCACTGCGCACGGTGTCGCCGACCAAGGACAAGGAGCTGTTCGACCTGGTGGTCGGCGGCTACGGGTTGTTCGGCGTCATCGTCGAGGCCGAACTCGGCATCGCCGACAATCTGGTCTACCAGACCGGCCGGCGGGTGCTCGACTACAAGGAATTCCCAGGCTTGCTCGCCAACGACATCGAAAAAGACCCGAATGTCGGGCTGATGTACGGCCATCTGTCGACCGCGCCGAGCACGTTTCTGCAGGAGCTGCTGCTCTACACCTATACCAGGGTCGACGGCACGGATTTGCAGCGCCAGCCGCTTGGCGAGGTCGGCGGTACCAAATTGCGGCGGCTGACGATCAATCTGTCCAAACAAGGCCCGCTGTTCCAGGAAATGAAATGGCTGTCCGAAAAGCATATCGAGCCCCGGATGGAAAGCTGCACGGTGACGCGCGCGCAGGCGATCGGATCGGCGGAAGCCTGCCTGGTCAGCCGCAATGATCCGATGCACGATTCGGTGGCCTACTTACGCAATTCGCTGCCCAACGATACCGACATCCTGCATGAATATTTCATCCCGCGCCGCCAGTTCGTCTCGTTCGTCGACGGCCTGCGCAAGGTCTTGACCGACAACAAGACCAATGTGCTGAACGCCTCGGTGCGCATCGTGCATCAGGAGAACAATTTCCTGACCTATTCGCCGGAGCCGGCGTTTTCGGTGGTGCTGTACATCAACCAGACCACCGACGAGGAAGGCAACCGGCGCATGAAGAAGGCCACCGAAGACCTGATCGACCTGACCATCGCGCATCAGGGCCGGTTCTTCCTGCCGTACCAATTATACTATTCGCGCGAGCAGCTGCAGCGCGCCTATCCGCAGATCGACGCATTCTTCACGGCCAAGCGCAAGTATGATCCCGGCGAGCTGTTCACGAATACGTTTTATCAAAAGTATGCGTCGTAAGATGTTGGCCTTGTAGCCCGGATGAGCGCAGCGATATCCGGGACGGGCAAATCGATAGGCCTCCCCGGATATCGCTGCGCTCCTCCGGGCTACACGGCCAACATCTTACGACGCATACTTTTGATAAAACGTAT
>JAQGJF010000107.1 GCA_028290765.1 Tardiphaga sp. | reverse complement strand
CTCTCCGCGTTCCAGCCAAATATCGATCCGGCATTGCGGCCTTCGATAGGCTCGCGGCCGTCTACTGCACTGCAAACTCGCGCTTGTCTGCGCGCTTGAAAAGCGCTTAATTTCGTCCGCAAGGATGCCAAAAAGGCAGCGGTTGCTCGCCTCGCGGGCGGTGTCAGGAGCGGATGTTGCATTCCCGAATGCTCAAATACCTCGATACCGTCGCCAAGATGGGCTCGATCCGCCGCGCCGCCCGTGAGCTCAACGTCGCTTCCTCGGCGATCAACCGGCAGGTCATCGCGCTGGAAACCGAACTCGGCACCCAGGTATTCGAGCGGCTGCCGCGCGGGCTGCGGCTCACCGCCGCGGGCGAAATCCTGATCGAACACGCCCGCGAGACGCTGAAGGCCTATGCGCGGACCAATGCCCGGATCGACGCCCTGCAGGGGCTGGTCGGCGGCAAGGTGACGCTGGCGCTGACGCCCGGCCTCGCCGGCGGCGCCATCCCGTCGATCGTGGCCGGCTTTCTCGAACACCGGCCGAGCGTCCAGATCGTGCTCAATACCATGTCGGTGGAATTGATCGCGAACGCGGTGATCAGCGGCGAGGCCGATCTGGGGCTGGGCTATTATCTGCTGCCGAATCCCGGGCTGCGCGCCTTGATGAATTTCGAAACCCATTTCGGCATGGTGTCGTCGCCCGGCCACGTCCTGGCGCTGCGAACCACGGTCCGGCTCGCCGATCTGGTCGAGCATCCGCTGGTGCTGGTGGAAAGCGGGATGAAGCTGCGCGGCGTGATCGACGCCGCCTTCGCGCGGCTGTCATTCACCCCGAAGCCGCATGTCGAGACCAATTCGATCCACGCCCTGATCCGCCTCGTCGCCGGCAGCCAGCGCGTCACGCTGTTGAACCGGCTCGACGTCGCCGACGAATGCGCGATGGGTCGGCTGGCATTCCGCCCGCTGATCGCGCCCTATCTTGATCCGCAGCCGCTGGCACTGGTCGCCCGTCGCGCGCTGGATCCGCTGGCGATCTTGTTTGCCGAGGAATTGCAAGCGAGCCTGGCGAGGCTGATTGATTAGCTGGCCGTGTTTTGCTTGTTGATCGGAGTGAATTTGGGTCATAAGACGTCGAAACGAGCTGCAGTCTGAGTTCGACGCCAGCACAAATGTGAGATGGTTTCTACGACCTGTTCGACAGGTAGAAAGCCAGCAGAAGCAGAACGCCGGCTAACAGGCCGGCGACGAGGATCGCACGCCAGGCGCTGGTTTGTCTGGATTTGTCCGCCGAATTGACAACCTTTTGAGGCAATCGTTCCACAGTCTCCGCATTGGCTGAGCGGGTTGGCTTGGACTTTTGCGCTTCGAGTATCTCACGTAGCGGAAGGTCGATCGAATTTGGCAACAAGAATTCACGAGCCCATCGGGCGCGCCGAATGGCAAATGAAACAAAAATTTCCGCAAGATTGAGCTGATAAAACAGATTTGGGATAAACAAACAGAACGCGAGCTCATACTGCGTCTCGTCATGCTTCTGCACCGGGATCCAGCTACCCATGAACGGCATGCCATGCCTGCACCAGGTTCGGTCCTCCGCGTAGTTCATCTCGTTAGCGAGCGTGCTCAGGCTGTCGAAGTCTGATGAATAAGGAAGAGTCAAGAAAACATGCAGGCCGTTGCCAAAGTGCAAATGCGGTATGTCTGTCTGAAGGTTGATCCTTGCTGTTTTTTTGCCGAATGGGACCATGATCCGGACTCCCCGGTCGCTTGCCTCGCCTAGTCCGGGGTTGAAACGTCCGAACATCTCGACGATTTTCTCAAATTCTCCCGTGCCTATCCACTCACTTGGCAACTCGCCGCGAGGACGAATCTCGAATTTTTCAATTTTCAACAGATTTGGCAGGCTGGTTAAAGGAGCGCGCCCGACAGGCTGCGAACGATTCGCCTTCCCGCCGAGGCGGGACGTCATCTGCTCTGCCATGAACTGGGATTCCGCTATCTGCATAGTCGCAGCTATGGCCAGAAACCGCGGAAGCCAGCCCTTATTCCATTCCTGCAGATAGGCTGTGGAACAAAGCCACACATCAGTAGACGTGAAGTCCAGCCCGAACTCACTCGGCGATCCGTGCGGCTCTATAACCTCGGATAGTGCCGTCGGATGCGTGCAGGTCGCAAATATCGGAGCCCACGCATTGTGCGTATGAGAGAGGTAATGCCTGAATTCCGGTGTGCTGACGTCGACATCGCAAAGATAATCGGTTCGGACGCTCAGGCGAAATGTCGGCGAATCTAATTCCGGATGCGGGCCATGTACACGAACTTCCACCTTGAAATTGGAGGGCCACCAATCGAATCCATAGAATTCGTGAACGAACGCGTCGGGGTTTCCTATCCACTGAACACGGTCTGGATCGACCTTCCAAATATCGTGCATTGTCTTGATGGCGTCGACGGCCAGCGCTGTACTGTCGGACATTATCCCTTCCAATGAATATCGCTTCTTATGTTCTTATTTTGTTCATTTCGAAAAACGAGTCAATCATCGATTGTGCTGGAGCAGCAGACCGCGCTTGGCTCTGAAGAAACGAAAATCACTTAGTGGCGGCCGCGGAGCAACCGTTTTGCGGCAGAAAATAAACCTGCAGCGACACCTGTTCTGGTGTCCTTCCGCGGGATCGGACCAAACCGCTTCTCCAGAATTTCGTACATCGGAAGGTCGACCGCGCCCGGTCGCAAAATTTCGCGTGCCCATTTTGCGCGCGCCATGGCGTAAAGCACGAGATTTTCAGCGAGGTCCGGAAAATAAAGGACGTTGGGAACGAAGAAGTTGAACTCTGGCGAAAAACCGGATCCGGTCAGCTCCACTGCGTGCCAACTGCCTATCAAGGGCGTGCTGAACTTGGACAGAAGGCGGTCTTCAAGATAGTTCAACCGGTTGGTCAGAGCGTGGGTGCTCTCATCCGCGGTGTGCGGCAACGACAAGATCACGGTGAGACCATTGCCGAGACGAGGATGCGGCCGGTCGGTTCTCAGCGAAATCATCGCCGTTTCGTTACCAAACGGTGTCTCCATGGTCAGGCCCATGTAGTCGGCGAGGCCAAAGCCATGATCGGACTGTCCCCATTTTGCAATGATGGCTTCGAATTCTCCCGTACCTACCCACCTGCATGCCTGCTGCCCGTGTGGCTCGAGCATGGCTTGTTCGACGCCAATCAAGTTGTCCATGGCGGCTGGGGTTTCGCCCGTCGGCGGTCGCGAATGATCGGGTTTGCCGCCCAGCAACGGGGCCATGGTCGCCGCTCGGAACTGAGCTTCGACCGGCTGCAGAATCGCAAGCACCCCAAATGCATGAGGAAGCCATTGCTCTACGCCCTCATGCAGATTAGCCGTCGATGCGAGCCATACTTTGGATGACTTCAGATCAAGCCTGAACTCGCGGAGCGGTTCGTACTTGGCCAGGTTTTCCGCATCTGTTGCGGGATGAGCACAAATGGCGAATGCGGGCGTCAACTTGTTCAGGTGCGAAAGATACTGCCCAAAGTTAGGACGGGTGACATCCGCATCCCGAAGAAAATCGGTTCGAACGGTCAAACGATAGTTGGGTTCAGGCCCCAGTTCCGGATGAGGTCCGGTAACCCGAAGCTCAACCTTGAAATCGCCCGGCCACCAGTTGAAACCAAAGCCCTGGTGCTGAAGCGTGCTTGCGGACGCGTCACCTACCCACTGGACGCAGTCCTTATCCACCATCCACAGGTCATGGATTCGATTGATGGCATCGATGGCGAGTTTTGTGCTGTCGGTCATTTTCCTTCCGCGGGACTAGAGATCCGGCGTGTTCTTAATTTGTTCCAGGAAGCGGTTTAGGTCAACCGCAAATTGCGTGGGCCGATCTCGCGCAAGCTGGAGAATCCAAATCGATGCACGGCTTCCGATGATCCACCGGCATTACCGCCGCGGTCGTCGAGCGCAGCCTGCTTGGCCGTACTTACGCCGCGGCGGCGGCCATCACCCGCGGGCTTGCCGTGTGTTCCTTCAGCACGGTGCCGGATGCATCGGTTTCCCGAAGCAGCACGTCGTAGCTCCAGAGGTCTGCGAGGTGCTGCAGCACCCGCTTGGCGTCCGGCTCGTTCAGCAAGGCCCCGTTCAACACGGTGTGGCGTACCAGGAGGCGGCGGTCGCCGGCGAGATCGACATCCTCGACCTCGATGTTCGGGTCGATCAGGCCGACGTCATATTGTCGCGAAAGCTGCCGCCGCACCCGGCGATAGCCGCGTTCGTCGTGGATGGCGTCGACCCGGATGCCGGCGGTTTCGGCCGGGTCGTCGTGCAGGTGAAAGATCCGCATCTGCCGCATCAGCCGCGGGCTGAGGAACTGGCTGATGAAACTCTCGTCGCGGTAGTTCGCCCAGATGTCGCGCAACACGCCCATGACGTCCCCGGTGCCGGCGATCTCGGGAAACCAGGCGCGATCCTCGTCGTCGGGATTGGCGACGATCCGCTCGATGTCCTGCATCATGGCGAAGCCGAGCGCATAGGGATTGAAGCCCGAGAACCGCTGATCGTCGAACGCCGGCTGAAACACCACATTGGTGTGCGACTGCAGGAATTCGAGGAAATTTCCGTCGGAGATCCGTCCCTGTTCGTGCAGCCGGGTCATGATGCGGTAATGCACGTAGGTCGCGGTGCCCTCGTTCATGACCTTGGTCTGTCCCTGGGGATAGAAATACTGCGCGATGTGGCGCACGATCCGCAGCAGCTCGCGCTGCCAGGATTGCAGGCGCGGGGCGGATTTCTCCAGAAAATACAACAGATTTTCCTGCGGCAGGCCCAGCAGCGCGCGCCGCCGCTTGGTGCTCAGCGCCGCGGCGCTTTTGGCCGCCCCGGTCGGAACGGTGCGCCAGAGATCGTTGAAGGTACTCTCCTCGTGCGAGCGGCGTTCCTTGGCCCGGGTTTCCTCGGCGCGAAGGTCGAGGGTTTTCTTGCCGGGATAGCGGTCGACCCCATGCGACATCAAGGCATGCGCGGCATCGAGCGTCTGCTCCACCGCGAGCGTGCCGTGACGCTCCTCGCACTGCGCCACGTAGCCCTTGGCGAATTCGAGGTAATCGAGAATGCCCTCGGCATCGGTCCACTGTTTGAACAGATAGTTGTTCTTGAAGAAATGATTGTGCCCGAAGGCGGCGTGGGCGGTCACCAGCGTCTGCATGGTCGCGGTGTTTTCCTCCATCAAATAGGAAATGCACGGCGAAGAGTTGATCACGATTTCATAGGCGAGGCCCATCAATCCCTTGCGGTAGGAGGCCTCCTGATGGGCGAAATGCTTGCCGAACGACCAGTGCTTGTAGAACAGCGGCATGCCGACCGAGGAGTAGGCGTCCAGCATCTGCTCCGCGGTGATGACCTCGATCCGGTTCGGATAGACGTCGAGCCCGAGCTCGGATTGCGCGATTTCCTCGCAGGCGTCGTGGATACGCTGCAGCGTGGCAAAATCCCAGTCGGCACCCTTGTACAGCAGTTCGGAGGTCGCGGTCATGGAGCGGTTTTCTCCTCGTTGCGGCGACGGTGAAACAGGTCGTGAAACACCGGAAATATCTGGCTGCGATCGCTCACCTTGCGCGCCGACAGCGGCGCCCCCTCGGAGCGCAGCCGCTCGTAGACTTTCCAGAGCGAGGAGTCGGAGACGTCGAAAGTATGACCTCCGGCTTCGCTGACCTCCAGATAGGCAAAAAACTGCGTGATCGGCAGGATGGATTCCGTCAGCAGCTCGCTGACAACATCGCCATCCGCATAGGAATTGTCGCCGTCCGAGGCCTGGGCCGCGTAGATGTTCCAGTCGGCGGGGCGATAGCGCGACTTCACGATGCTGTCCATCGCCTCGAGCGCGCTCGATACCAGGGTGCCGCCTGAGGCCGGTCCCCGGAAAAAAGTCTCTTCGTCGACTTCTTCCGCCCGATCGGTGTGGCGAATGAAGACGATCTCGACCCGGCGATAACGCCGGGTCAGGAAGACGTAGAGCAGCATGTAGAATCGCTTCGCCAGATCCTTCATGTGCTCCGACATCGAGCCGGAGACATCCATCAGGCAGAACATCACCGCCTGGGCGACCGGCTTCGGCACCGTCTCGAACCGGCGGTAGCGAATGTCGATCGGGTCGAGGAACGGGATCCGGCGAAATCTGGCCTTGAGCACCTCGATTTCCGCCTGCAGTTCGACCTTCCGCTCGTCGCTGCAGTTGGCGAGTTCCGCCTCGAGCTGCGCGATGGTTTCCCGCCGTGGCCGCCGCAACGCAACGCGCCGCGCCATTGCCACTCGAACGGTGCGGCTGACCGAGATGTTGGCGGGAGAGCCGGAAGTCGTGTAGCCCGCACGCTGCAGCCCCTCGCTCTCCGTTTCGGCCAGCTTGCGCTTGGCGAGGTCCGGCAATTCAAGGTCTTCGAGGAACAAATCGACGAATTCGTCGCGGCTCAGCACGAAGCGGAAGGAGTCTTCGCCGTCGCCTTCGCCCGGCCCCGACGATTTGGCGCTGCCGCTGCCGGAGCGCGATATCATGTCGCCTTCGACAAACTTCTTGTTTCCCGGGAGCACCATGTCGCGGATGCCGCCCTCGCGGCGGAAGCGGGGCTCGGCCATCCCGCCGAGCGGGATGCTGACTTCCCCGCCTTCCAGGACATCCTTGATGTCGCGGTCCTGGGACGTTTTCTTGACGGCCCCCTGGACCAAAGCCTTGGCGCGTCGCAAGAACCTCTGGCGGTTTTCGAGGCTCTTGCTGCTTGGGTTCAGGCGTCGATCGACGATCTGCATGTTTGCCTTTGTATCCGCCTCAGCCGGCCTGTTTCACGCGCATGTACCATTCGACAAGCCGGCGGACCTGACGTTCGGTGTATCCACGCGCGACCATTCGCTCGACGAATTCGCCATGCTTCTTTTCGGTCTCGCCGTCCTTCTTCGATCCGAACGAAATGACCGGAAGCAGGTCTTCGACCTGCGAAAAGATCCGTTTCTCGATGACTTCGCGGATCTTCTCGTAGCTGGTCCAGCCCGGATTCTTTCCGTTGTTTTGCGCACGCGACCGCAGCGAGAATTTGACGACCTCGTTGCGGAAGTCCTTCGGATTGGCGATCCCCGCGGGCTTCTCGATCTTGGTCAGTTCCTGATTGAGAAGTTCGCGGTCGAGCAGTTGTCCGGTGTCCGGATCCTTGAAATCCTGATCTTCGATCCAGGCATCGGCATAGTCCACGTAGCGGTCGAACAGGTTCTGGCCATAGTCGGAATAAGATTCCAGATAGGCCTTCTGGATCTCGTGCCCGATGAATTCCGCGTAGCGCGGCGCCAGTTCGGCCTTGATGAATTCGAGATAGCGCTTCTCGACTTCCTCGGGCAGCTGTTCGCGTCGGACCGACTGTTCGAGCGCATACATGAGATGGACCGGATCCGCGCCGATTTCGGCGGTGTCGTGATTATACGTCGCGGCCAGGATCTTGAAGGCGAACCGGGTCGAGACGCCGTCCATGCCCTCATCGACGCCGGCGGCATCCCGGTATTCCTGGACGCTGCGGGCCTTCGGATCGGACTCCTTGAGGCTTTCGCCGTCATAGACCCGCATCTTGGCGAACAGCGTCGAGTTCTCATGCTTGCGCAGGCGCGAGACCACCGAGAAGCGGGCCAGCGTCTCCAGCGTCGCCGGCGCGCACGGCGCCGTCGCCAGTTCGGAGCCCTGGATCAGCTTCTCGTAGATCTTCTGCTCCTCGGTCACCCGCAGGCAGTAGGGCACCTTGATCACGCAGATGCGGTCGATGAAGGCTTCGTTGTTCTTGTTGGCCTTGAAGCTCTGCCATTCGGATTCGTTGGAATGCGCAAGGATCACGCCGGTAAACGGTATCGCGCCGATGTTCTCGGTGCCGATGTAGTTGCCTTCCTGCGTCGCTGTCAGCAGGGGATGCAGCATCTTGATCGGAGCCTTGAACATCTCGACGAATTCGAGGATGCCCTGGTTGGCGCGGTTCAGGCCGCCCGAATAGCTGTAGGCGTCCGGATCGTTCTGGGCAAACGTCTCCAGTTTGCGGATATCGACCTTGCCGACCAACGACGAGATGTCCTGGTTGTTTTCGTCGCCGGGCTCGGTTTTCGCGATTCCGATCTGCCGCAGCCGCGAGGGCTGGATCCGGGCGACGCGGAAGCGCGAAATGTCACCGCCGAAAGCTTCCAGCCGCTTGTAGCACCACGGCGACATCAGTCCGCTCAGGCGCCTTCGCGGAATGCCGTATTTCTCCTCGATCATCGGCCCCAGGGCGTCGGGGTCGAACAGGCCGAGCGGGCTTTCATAGACCGGGCTGAGTTCGTCGCCGGCCTTCAGCACATAGATCGGGTGAACTTCCATCAGCGACTTGAGACGCTCGGCGAGCGAAGACTTGCCGCCGCCGACCGGCCCCAGCAGATAGAGGATCTGCTTGCGCTCTTCCAGTCCTTGCGCCGCGTGGCGGAAGAACGCGACGATGCGCTCGATGGTGTCTTCCATGCCGTGGAAGCCGGTGAAGGCCGGATAGGTCCGCATGGTCCGGTTCAAAAAAATACGGCCAAGGCGAGGGTCCTTGGCCGTGTCGATCATCTGAGGTTCGCCGATGGCTGCCAGCAGCCTTTCCGCCGCGTTGGCGTATCGCATGGGGTCGTCTCTGCACGACTCCAGGTATTCGGCCATCGACATGTCGGTTTCGCTCCTGGCCTCGAAGGTGCGAGCGAACGCATTGAACAGAGAATCGTTGTACATGATATCTCTCTCTCCTAATCCGGTTGACCGTCCTGCTTGATAGCGACTCCCGTTGGATATATGCACTGTCGGCGCTGGCGCACTGTCGCGAATCAACATCGGCACATTCTTTAATTGGACGCCTCGCGGCGCAGTGCTACAATGCACTTCGTGGGCAGCCGACGGTCCATAAACGGGCAACTTGTTGAAAAGTTGTGCTGCGGTGCCCACTCGGGGCCAAAATGACCGGCGTGTGTGGCGTCTGCGCCACTAGCCGGAAGTCTGATCCAGAGTCTGTCAGTCTGTTCATCAACGTGAACTACCTCGTAGATTTGCTGGGAACGAAGGCGCAAAAGTTCCGTTAGTCCTTGCCATCCCGCTTGCGCAGGAGCTCCTTCGCGAGAGCGCCGAGTATTGGCTGCGGCAAAGCGGTGAATGGAAGCGGGCGCGTCACGCGTTTCAGCGAACATGCCGTGATGCTTGTCGATCGTCCCATCGAGATTGAACGCGAGGACGGCTTGCGACCTGTTCGGCGCATCGATCTTCGCGGAAGGTTCGGACTTGAAGATAGCCATGTGGAATCTCCGGGCCTTTGGGAAGGCTGCGCGCCAATCATTAAGCAATTGTTTTCCATCTCGACGGACCCGTAGTCTTTCGAGGATTAAAACGGCCAGCGCAAATGTCGCAGCACACTTTCGATAGTGCCATGCGACCGCGGGTCGCGCGGTTTCCGCGTCGCTCAAGGCTTGCTGCGCTGGATTCTGTAGATCCGGTTGTTCAAGCCGAACATGGCGTTGTCCGCATTCAGGAAATGAAAGTCGAAAGCGCCTTCGCAGCCGGTTTCGACGGTCGGGATCGTGTTCCCGGCGAAGCCCAGCGCTGCCGCCTGCGGCTTCGGGTCGGTCAGGCTGCCTTGGAAAAGCATGTCGGGCGTATATTGCTTGATCTCGTAGCGGAGCTTCCGGCATTTCAGCGGCGCCGGTGCATCGATCCTGTCGGCCTGGAACGATACTGAATGGCCGATCAGCGCTTTCAAATCGGAGGCAACGGGCTTTTCCTTTGCGTCTGCCCACGGCGCAGGCTCCGACGTCGTAACCGTCCATGTGCCGAGAAAGTCGAACTTTGCGGCGTGGGCCGACGTGCTCAGGCTGTATAACGCCAGCATCGCCAGGGCAGCGGTTGCGGCCTTGTTCACGGGATCGTCTCCTTCCTTGTCGCAGTCGAGTGCCGGGTGCTTCATATCTGGTGAGACGGACCGTCGGCCGGGTTGGTTCAGGAAGGCCGTTGCCGCGCCGTCGCCATGGATGAACCTTTCCGCGGATCGACAGACCAACGGTGCGGAATGACGGACTCGTTTCTGGCCGTTGCGCGTCATTGGAAAGCCGATGGAAAAGCTCGAAATCCTGCCGTCACCCAAGCTGCGTGGCAGGCTGATTCTCGGCGCGGTGGCCATTCTCCTGGTCTGGGCCCTGACCCTGGTGCCCGCGCTCAAGACCTGGAACGACCCTCGGGCTGACGGATTTCAACTCATGCCGGTGTTCTGGGCATCGGTCACGTTGCTGCCGCTGGGCCTGAGTGCGCTGGCCGGCAGCGTTTTCGGCAGTGGGCTCGGACTGCGCCGCGCCCGCCTTCATCTTTTGATTGCCGGCGGCTTCCTCAGCCTGGTGGCGCTGCTCGAGATATTCCGGCGTGTTTCGATCCTGATGGACGGCTGACCCGATGCCGTCGGTCCATTTCCTGTAGCGACGAGACGATGCTGTCGATCGCCAGATGATCGGCGGGGCTGAAGGCGTTCGGCCGCGCCTTGCAGAAGGACACGATGACGGTCCGGCCATTCCGTTCGCTGAACGGCGCCGCGACGAGTTCGCCGACGCCGCGGTCTTGCAGCAGATGGCCTGCCGCCCGGCCGAGAAATGGCGGTTCCAAGGCCCGCGCAACGAGCTTTCTCTGCGAGATCGCCGCCCGATAAAACGGACTCTCGGGAAAGCCCGCGGCAACGGTCGCGGGATGGTCCCGTTCATAAACCTCCACCGGCTCGTTCGGGCTCCATGCCAGAATCCGTGCGAAAACTTCCGGATGCAAGGTGCCGACATGAAAAGCCAGCCGATCGAACCCAAGACCTGCCTCGTGCAAACGGCATCCGAGCGAGGACACCAGGCCAGGATCGTCGAGGCTGCGCGCTTCGTCGCCGCGCAGCCAGCCGGTGACGCGCCGGGCGGATACCGGTACGCCTTCAGGATGATCTTGATGCGATCGGACGACAAGGTGGTCTTGAGTGGTCATGGTCCTGCGCCTTCCGGTTCAGCGATTTTGAAAATAGAGGACGTTGCCGCGTGGCCACCTCTACGCCGCGCCGGCCACGACCTTGACCGGGTGAACCGAGCGGAAACTGATCGCGATCCGGTTCCAGGCGTTGATGGTGGCGACCAGCATCGTCAGCTTGACGATTTCGGCTTCCGAAAAGGCCTTGCGCACCTCCTCGTAGACGCTGTCGGGAACATGGGTCTGTGAAACCAGGGTCACCGCCTCGGTCCATGCCAGCGCCGCGCGCTCGCGATCCGAATAGAGCGGCGACTCGCGCCAGGCGTTGAGCAGATAGAGCCGCTCTTCGCTTTCGCCGCGTCCGCGGGCATCCTTGGTGTGCATGTGAATGCAATAGGCACAGCCATTGACCTGCGAAGCACGGGTCTTGACGAGGTCGATCAGGGAGATTTCCAGGCCGCTGTCCTGGATCGTGGTTTCGAGCGCGCCAAGCGCCTTCATCATCTCCGGCGCCGCTTTATAGGGATTGAGTCTCGGTTGCATGGTCGTCTCCTGTTGGCTGCACCGCCGATGCGGCAAGGTTGGAATCGTGATGGGACTATTGGCGTCAGTTCAGTGGGCCCCGCCGCCGGAAAGGTGACCCGGCTTTTTCAGCATGAGCGTTGCGATCAGTGCAACCACCAGGGCGATGCCGAGCAGATAGAATGTGTCGCCGAACGCCATGATGTTGGCCTGCTGGCGGACCCGCAGGGCCACCGCGACGACGGCCTTGTGCTGCGCGGTCGCCAGATCCGAAATGCCGTGATGGAGGAAGTAGGTCGTCAGTTGGGCAAGGCGGGCCCGGGTCGCTTCCTCGAACAGCGAGACCGAGTGGGTCAGGATGTTGGAGTGGAATTGCTCGCGCTTGGTCAGGAAGGTCTGCAGCCCGGCGATGCCGATGGCGCCGCCGAGGTTGCGCATCATGTTGAACAGCGCCGAGGCCGAGCCGGCATTCTCCGGCTCGATACCCGCGGTCGCGACCGCCGACAGCGGCGCGAATACCAGCGCCTGGCCGATGGCGCGGACGATGTTGGGCCACAGCAACTGGTCGGCGCCGGTGTTGCCCGTCATGTGGATGTTCATGAAATTGCTGGCGGCGAACAGGGCGAAGCCGATGCCGATCACGATCCGCGCGTCGAACCGCCGCATCAGCTGCGGCACCAGCGGGATCAGGACCAGCTGCGGCAATCCGGTCCAGGCCAGCACCATGCCGATCTGTTCGGAATTGTAGCCCTGGATGCGGGCCAGATAGACCGGCAGGATGAACACCGAGCCGTACAGCGCGATCCCGAGCAGGAAGTTGGCGAGGATACCGAAGCCGAAATTGCGCCGCGCCAGCAGACGCAGGTTCAAGAGCGGCTTCCTGGCCGTCAATTCGATGACGAGGAACAGCGACAGCGCGACGGCGGCGATGACCGACAGGCGAACGATGAACGGCGAGCCGAACCAGTCGTCCTTGTTGCCTTCCTCGAGCACGGTCTGCAGGGCGGCCAGGCCGATCGCCATGGTGGCGATGCCGAACCAGTCGCCTTCGCGGAGCAGGTTGAGCTGCATCGGCGCGCGGTCGAGCGCGTACCACAGCATGCCGATCATCACCGCGCCCGGCACCAGATTGACGTAGAAGATATACTCCCAGCCCCAGTTCTCGGTGAGATATCCGCCGATGGTCGGGCCGATCGCCGGCGCAAAGGTCGCCGACAGTGCGAACAGCGCCAGGCCGACCGGCTGCTTGGCCTTCGGCAGCAGCGTGATGATGATGGTGAACGCCATCGGGATCAGCACGCCGCCGGTGAAGCCCTGCACCGCGCGCAGCGCGATCATCTGGCCGAGGTTGGCCGCGAAGGCGCAGGCCACCGAGAACACCAGGAACAGCACGGCATTGGTGAGCAGATAGATCCGCAGCGAGAATACCTTCGCCAGCCACGCCGAGAGCGGGATGACGACGATCTCGGCGATCAGGTAGGCGGTCGAGATCCAGCCGCCGTCGTCGATGCCGGCTCCGATCGCGCCCTGGATGTCGGCCAGCGACGCATTGACGATCTGGATATTGAGCACCGCCATGAAGGCCCCCAGCGTCGAGCCGCCGACCGCGATCCACATTTTCAACGCGCTGGATGCCGCCGGCCGCGAGGCCGATGCGCCGCCGGCGGCCGGGGCGCGAACGGGGAAGTGGGGGGAGATCACTTGGGCGGTCATGGCGGACTCCATCGGGTTGATGGCCCAGACAATGCCGGGGTACGCCCGGCGTGATAATCGGCGAAGATCTGGAAGGACTATCCAGCGGGAGTGGAAGATCGGACCGGTTCAATTGCCAGCGGGACGGACGGCGCGACCGGCTTGCCGGACTTGCTTCGGTCCGCGATCACGGCCGTCTTGGTGTCCACCGTGGGCTCGACCGACATGCCGGCCCGCAACAATCCGGTCAGGCCGGAATCGTCCAGCGTGATCTTCACCGGAATGCGCTGCACGATCTTGGTGAAATTGCCGGTAGCGTTGTCGGGCGGCAGCAGCGCGAATTCGAGTCCGCTGGCCGGCGACAGGCTGTCGACATGCCCCTTCAGCCTGGCGTTCGGGAAACCGTCGACCCGGATTTCGACCGGCTGGCCGTCGCGCACGAAGGTGAGCTGGGTTTCCTTGAAGTTGGCGACGATATAGGTCGCATGCAGCGGCACCACCGCCATCAGTTGCGTGCCGGCCGAGACGAACTGGCCGACCCGCAGCGAGCGGGCGCCGACAGTGCCGTCGACCGGTGCGGATATCGTCGTGTAGCTGAGATTGAGCTCAGCCTGATGCGTCAATGCGCGGCTGCGCTCGAGCTGTGCCTTGGCCTGCTCGCGTTCGGTGGTGAGGACTGCCACCTTCTTCTGTGCGGCCAAAACACCGGCCTGATCGCGCTGCAATTGCGCGGTGGCCTGGCCGCGCGCCGATTCGGTTTGCTGGGCCCGCTGGATTGTGCCGGAACCGGTCGTCATCAACTCGCGGTAACGCTGGGCATCCGCGTCGGCGAAAGTGAGCGCTGACTGTGAGACATCGACGGCCGCCTTGGCTTGTTCGATCAGGGACTGCTGCAGGCCGATCTGCGCATCGAGGTTACGAACCGCCGCAGCGGCCGCATCGACCTCGGCATTGGATTGCGCCAGTGCCGCGCGGAAATCGCGGTCGTCGATACGGGCGAGCACCTGTCCGGCGCGGACATTCTGGTTATCCGTCACCAGGACTTCGCCGATGTAGCCGGCGACCTTGGGCGCGACGGTGGTGTAGTCGGCCTTCACATAGGCGTCGTCGGTCGATTCGAGGTAGCGGCCGGTGGTCCAGTAGGAATGACCATAGCTGCCGGCCAAAGCAGTCCCGGCCAGCAGGGCCAGCGCCAGGGCACCGCGTTTGAGCCGGGCGCGACGCCGGGAAGGCGCCGGCAGGGTGGCTTTATCCTGAACGATCTCAGTGGCTTGCTGGAAGTTCTCGGTGCGGGGCATCTCGACCATTTTATCCTCCTGTGGCCTGCCGAAGGCGGCGCGGACCTGATGGTGCGAAGATGCGGCCGGAAGCCCGATCTGATAATCAGGTAAAATCCGAAAGGATCATCAACCAGGAGCGGATAATCCGGCCCGAGCATGGATCGACTCACGAGCCTCACGGTGTTTGGCCAAGTTGTTGAATGCGGTGGCTTTTCTGCCGCCGGCCGGCGGCTGAACATGTCCGTCACCATGGTGAGCAACCATATCCAGTCGCTCGAAGACCGGCTCGGCGCCCGGCTGCTCAACCGCACCACCCGCAAGGTCAGCCTGACCGAGACCGGCAAGGCCTATTACGAGCGGTCACGCCAGATCCTGATGGATCTCGAAGAGGCCGACCGTATCGCCGACGCGCTGCAGTCGACGCCGCGCGGCACCTTGCGCGTTCACACCACCATGCACCTGGTGCGTTTCCTGTCGCCGATCTTCGATGAATTCCTGTCGCTGTACCCCGGCGTGTCGGTCGAACTCACCACCGGCG
This sequence comes from Tardiphaga sp., assembly GCA_028290765.1. The sequence goes on along the minus strand of JAQGJF010000107.1, from coordinate 2,881 downwards.
AGCGATCGGTCGATCTGATCGAGGAGGGCTTCGACCTTGCCATCCGTACCGTGCCGTCACCCGATTCCAGCCTGATCGTCCGGCGATTAACGCCGTGGCGGCATGTTCTGTGCTGCGCGCCGGGCTACACCGAAGCCCATCCGGAAATCAAACATCCGTCCGATCTCGCCCAGCACAATTGCATGCGCTACCCGTTCTATCCGTTTGGCGACGACTGGCGCTTCGAGGGGCCCGATGACGCCGTCGTCTCGGCCCGCGTCGCCGGCAATGCCGTTTCCAACAACGCCGAGCTGTTGCGGTTTCTGGCGCTGCGCGGCCGCGGTGTTTTTCTGGCGCCGAGCTTTGTCGTTGTCGACGAACTAGCGGCCGGCAGCCTGGTCCGGCTGATCCCCGACTATCGCCCGGTCGAATTCGCCATCAACGCGATCTATCCGCACCGCCATCATCTCTCCAGCAAGGTCCGCCTGTTCATCGACCTGCTCGCCGAGCGCTTTGCCGATCACCGCAAATGGATGGTGTGAGCCGGCTCCGCGCCAGCGCGCCGCTCCAGACTACCCGCGTTCCTGCGCGACTGCTTTCGTCACCGCGGGACGTTCCGCCATCCGCGCCCGATGATCGGCGATCTTCGGAAGCCCTGCGAGATCGACGCCGTCGGCCTCCAGCCATTGCGCCAGGGTAAACAGATATGGATCGCAGATCGTGTAGCTGTCGCCCATCACCCACGGTCCGGTGAACATCCGGCGTTCGATCAGGGCAAAGCACTCGCCGACAGTTTGCGGGACCTTTCGCTTCATCTCGGCGATGGCGACCGGATCGTCGGCCCAGCGGGTACCCCGCATGCGATGGGCATGAGCGACATGAACCGTGGAGCAGAGATAATTGTTGAAGGCTTGCGCCTGGGCAAACTTGAAGGGGTCGTCGAGCGTCGGCCACGTCTTGGGAAAACTCTGCGCCACATAGGCCAGAATGGCCGGCGTTTCGGTGAGAACACCTCGCTCCGTGACCAGCGCCGGTACGCGCCCTTTCGGATTGATGGCCAGATAGTCCGGTTTGCGCTGTTCTTCGGCGCGAAAATCGACGCGCACCGGGGTGTAGACCGCGCCGGATTCCTCCAGCGCTATGTGCGAGGCGAGCGCGCAGGTCCCGGTGGCATAGTACAGCTTCATCGAAAAATCCTTTTGGATATTTGCCAGTCATTCGGTTCGACCATGGCATATACCGTAATCCGGACGGCGTGGGCAATGAACCACCGCGCGAACGTCGCGCATCCGGGCGGCGCTATGGACGCCGATTACTGAAGCCTGGTGCCTGCCGCGGGATGAGCCCGCCTTTTGAGGGCTTCGGCGGTCGGACAGCTCTTCCGGAGATGGAGCGGGGAATGGAAGGGCTGTTCGATGGTAATCATCTGACAGCCGAATTGAGCCGAGACGTCCTTGGCGGCGGCGGCGACCGCAGCATCGATTTGCGACCCGGCCACATGGGCGACGATCAGGTCGACAATACAGAGGCGCTTGCGAATCCGCAGATCGATGTCGATGCGATAGCTGAACAGCGCATGGATAATGCCGCGAGGGTCGCGGATCGCAATCAATCCGGCTCGCCCGGAAGGGTTCCGGCAGCACTCGACGACGTAACGCAGCCAGTCTGCCGGCGTGATGCTGGCGTCGTGCAGATACACCAGCGAGTAGGCCGCGGGCGCCTGCTGCCGGTCCAGTGGAAGTGCATGAAATGGCTGGCTCATCCGGATCCCCGAGAAGCCGGGATAGTAGCGGGTAACAGCCGGTTCCGGCCTTGATCTGAATCAACGACGCCGCCGGTTGATCCATGTCAAATGGTATATACAGAGAGTAAGCCGAATGACTGAGAACGGGACTTCCCATGGACATTTGCACCGAGCCGGCAAAACGCGATTGCAAGCACGGACGCAGCGAGAACGGCTGCGAAGACTGCAAGGTGCGGCTGTTCAGTGTCTGCGGCGCGCTCGAGCCGTCGGAACTGAATGAACTCGACCGGATCAGCCAAGTCAGGAATTTTCCGGCCAGGACGATGCTGTTCGATCAGGGCGCGCTGGCCGGCAGCGTCTTCAACGTCACCGAAGGCATCGTGCGGCTCTACAAATCGCTGCCGGACGGACGCCGCCAGATTGTCGGCTTTGCACTGCCCGGAGACTTTCTCGGACTGGCCCTGATGGACCGCTACGGCGTCGCCGCCGAAGCCGTCACGCCGGTCAAGGTCTGCCGCTTTGCGCGTCCGGCGTTCCTGGTCTATGTCGACGCCAGGCCGCATCTGCTGCGGCGGCTGCATGAACTCGCCGGTCACGAACTCAGCCTGGCGCAGGACCAGATGCTGTTGCTCGGCCGCAAAACCGCGGAAGAGAAGGTCGCCGGCTTCCTGCTCAACCTGCAGGCGCGCTATGGCCGCATCGGCGCGAGCTCGGTCACCGTGCCGCTGCCGATGAGCCGGCAGGACATCGCCGACTATCTTGGTCTCACCATCGAGACCGTCAGCCGGACGCTGACAAAGCTCGCCAAAGAGAAGGTGCTCGTGGTGGTGCCGGATGGCGTGCGTCTGCTCGGCTCGGCGCGGCTGGACCAGCTCACCGTGGCCTGATCGTCCCGACCGGACGATTTTGACCCACATCAAATCGCGTTCGACGCGAACCCGTTATGAATCTTCTCCATCAATCAAAGGAGAAGACCATGCCCCTCGACACCATTCTCGTTGTGATCGCCGTTACGATGATGTTCGTGACCTTCGCCGTCGCGCTGGGCTGGGGTGAACGACAGACGCGCAAGATGTGAGCGCGGAGGCTTTGATGCGTGCCCATAAGATCATGACGCGGGACGTTATGATGGCGTCGATCATGCCTGTGCAAAATTGC
>JAQGJF010000098.1 GCA_028290765.1 Tardiphaga sp. | reverse complement strand
AGTCTGAATGTCGGTCTTGCCGCTCGCGTGCAAGGTTGCTGCGGCGGTGATGATGATCGACAGCGCGATCAAATTCGAGAACGCCATACCGACGATGGTGTCGGCGCGAATCCGGTGAAATTCCTTTTGTGCGCCATAGTGCTTGTCGATCAAGGGCTGCTTGGTGCTATCGACGCGCTGATCCTCCGCCTCCTGGGAGGCCTGCCAGAAAAACAGATAGGGCGAGATGGTGGTGCCGAAGATCGCGACGATGGTGGTGAGATATTCGGCGCTCCAGGTCAGCCGCGGCACCAGAATGCCGGTCAGCGCTTCGCCCCAATGCACATGGGCGACCGCTAGCGCGCCGACATAGGCGAACAGGCACAGCGTCAGCCATTTCAGCACCGCGACGTAGCGGGAGTAGTCGAAGAAGATTTGCGCCGCGACCGACGTCACGCCGAACACCAGCACATAGACGATACCGGGGCCGCCGATCAGCAGCTTGGTCGCATCCGCCATCGCGCCGAGGTCGGCGGCGATGTTGATGGTGTTGGCGATGAACAATAGCGCGACCACGACGTTTAGCAGCGTCGTCGAATAATGCCGGCAGACATTCCCCGCGATGCCACGCCCGGTAACGCGGCCGACGCGTGCGGAAATTTCCTGGATCGCCACCATCAGCGGGAATGTCAGCAGCATGGTCCAGCCGATGCCGTAACCGAGCTGCGCGCCGGCCTGGCTATAGGTGCCGATACCCGACGGATCATCGTCGGACGCGCCGGTAATCAGACCGGGGCCAAGCGTCTTGAGGAAGGTGCGAAAGCTGAATGGCTCGCGATGCTGGATTCTTACCGCATGATTTTTATCGTTCGAAGGCTTGTGATTTTTCTGCTTCTTCTTCATGCCCGCCCCTAGCCGCGCCGCGCCACCAACGATCCGGACGGATTTAGGTTCCTGACCGGAAACGTTGCCCGAAGCAAGGAGCGGCAGCAAGCGCGCCGCTGCACGCGGCCTTGGTGGCGACATCAGCCGGGGTGGAGCGGCTCTATCCGGGTCGCGACGCCGGGGACCAGCATTTTCAGGCGCGATCCGAAACCAAGCGTATCGAACGACGATTTGACGTCACCGCCGCTCTGCCGGAAGTGCGCCCAACCGTCGGTATGCAACGGAACGATGACGGCATCCGGAAACGCGCGCGCGGTTTCGATGGTATCGTTGGTATCCATGGTGAGATGGAACGGTCCTCGGGTCTGCGCCGCTCCGGCAAACGGCAGCACCACGCCGGCCTTGAAGCGGCGCGCCACCTCGGCCACGCCGTCATACCAGACGGTGTCGCCGGTGACGTAGATCGGGCGGCTGTTCTCGCCCTTCGACGTCAGCACGAAGCCGATGACGTCGCCGGACAACGGTTCGATGCCGGCCGGGCCATGCCGTGCCGGCGTCGCGGTGACAGTCAGCGACCGGCCGTCCTTGCCGGTCAATTCGGCGGTGTCCCATGGCGCCAGACCTTCCGCATCGCCGCCGAGCCGCCTGGCCCCGGCGATCGTGGTGAGCACGCGGCTCGCGCGCTTGAGATATTCGCGGCCGGAATTGTCGAGATTGTCCGAGTGCTGGTCGTGGCTGAGCAGCACCGCATCGACCGGCCCCACGGCGTCGGCGCTGATGGCGGGACTGGATAGTTTTTCCAGTTTGACGTGCGGCAACTGGTAGGCGCCGGGCCCGTCGAAAGTGGGGTCGGTCAGCAGGCGAAAGCCGTCGACTTCGATCAACGCGGTGGGACCGCCGATCAGCGTGATAGAGAGGGTCATGATGGGCTCCCGTTGAATGGCGGACGCACCGCCGCCGGCTGCGTCACCAGATAGATGCCGAGCGCCACCGGGACGATGCCGATCAGATCGCGGGTCTCGACATGCTCGCCCAGCACCAGGAAAGCGAACAGCATGCCGAGCGGCGGCATCAGGAAATGATAGGCACTGGCGGCGGTGGCGCCACACACTTTCAGGAGATGAAACCACAACAGATAGGCCAGGATCGATCCGCCGAACACGAGGAAGGCGAACGCACCCAACAGCCGGGAACTGGGCACCACGTCGCCGACGTCGGACAGCGTGAAGGCGATCGGCAGCAGCACGATTCCCGCGGCCAGGTTCTGCACGCCATTGCCGACCCAGAGACTGCCCTTCGGCGCGAACAGCTTGAACATCAGCGTGCCGAACACGATCGAGGCCAATGAGGCCAGCGTGAACAGGATGCCATGCAGGCTGTCGGTGCCGACCGACATGCGATGCCAGACGATGAAGCCTACCCCGACAATGCCGAGCAGCAGGCCCGCGGCTTTGCGCCAGCTCAGCGATTCTCCCAGGAACAGCGCGGCCAGCGCCGCGGTGAATACCGGATTGGCACTGACGATCAGGCCGCCGAGCCCGGCGGAGACGGTCTGCAGGCCGGTGTAGCCGAGCCCGAGATACAGCGCGTTGTTGGCGACGCCGATCAGCGCAAACGCGCCGGCGTCGCGCCACGACAGCGACAGCGCGTCGCCGCGCAGCGCCGAAATCGCCAGAATTACAACGCCGGCCAGCGAGAAGCGGGCGGTGAGCAGGATCAGCGGCGGGCAATCGGTAACGCCGATCTTGCCCGCCACGAAGGCGAAACTCCACAGCAGGCAAAACAGCCCGATATACAGCGGCAGCGGATTGAAGCCGCTACGGGGAACCGTGATCGAAGGCGCGAGAGACATCGGGATTCTCCTTTGACAACGATGTAGGTCCGCGCCTTGATATTCGGAAATTAAATGATAAACTGACGTCCAGTGGTTTTATAAATGGAGCAGGCCATGCTCGATCTCGAGCTGCTGCGTAGCTTCGTCTCGGTGGTCGACGCCGGCGGTTTCACCCGCGCCGGTGAGCGCGTCCACCGCACCCAGTCCACCGTCAGCCAGCAAATCAAGCGGCTGGAAGACGATGTCGGCCAGCCGCTGCTGAACCGCAGCGGCAAGGATGTCATCCCGACCGAAGCCGGCGAGCGGCTGTTGTCCTATGCGCGGCGGCTGTTGGCGCTGGCGGAAGAAGCCCGCGACGTCGTGGCGCGGCCGGGCACCGAAGGCGCGGTCCGGCTCGGCATCCCGGAGGATTTCGCCGCTTACCGGCTGGCCAAGCTGCTGGCGACATTTTCCCGTTCGCGGCCGGGGCTGCGGCTCGACGTGCGATCCGACCAGAGCGTTTTCCTGCGGCGTGACCTCGAACGCGGCGAACTCGATCTGGCCCTGCTCAAGCGCGGCGCCGGCGAAAAGGACGCCATCGCGGTGTGGCCGGAGCGGGTGCACTGGGTCACCAGCAAGACCCATCCGGTCCATGCCACCGAAGGGTCGGTGCCGCTGATCGGCTTTCCCGCCGGCTGCCTGTACCGGACACGCGCAATCCATGCGCTCGAAAGCGCCGGCCGGTCCTGGCACATGGCCTATACCAGTTCGGGTCTCGCCGGCATTCAGGCGGCGGTGGCCGCTGGGCTGGGCCTGAGCATCCTGTCCGAGATGGCCATTGCGGCCGATCATCGCATGCTGACCGCGAAAGACGGCTTTGCGCCGATCGACAAGACGGAGGTGGCGCTGGTAGCTGCGCCGAACGCCAGCCCCGCAACGCTGCGCCTCGCCGATCGGCTCGCGGAGTTCTGCGATTCGATCCAGGCCAAGGCGGCGTAGTTCGTTCGCTAAACGTTGAAGCTCGTTGTAGCGACTCGAGCTCAGCTAAAGCCTTGTAGGATGGGTAGAGCGCTTGCGAAACCCATCAGCCGCGCGCGCTGTGGGTGATGGGTATCGCAAGAGCTCCACCCATCCTACGATTTAACAACAGCGCGACGCCGCTATGGTGTGAAGCCTGTTGTCGCCCAGCACATGCGCCATGAACCCGAGGGTCTGAAATATTTTCGCAAACGCGAGGTCGCGGATGCTGAGACCGCCGGTGTAGGCGCCGAAGGCCGGCATCACCACCCGCTCGCCATCGGCGGCGAAACAGCGCCGCTCCAC
>JAQGJF010000096.1 GCA_028290765.1 Tardiphaga sp. | reverse complement strand
ATCCGGCCACGGTGAGCAGTCTCGACGTTTCCTTCATCAACGATCTGGTCAACGCCGATGGCGACCGCAACCTCTACGTCAAGGACATCACCGTCAACGGCGAGCATCTCGCGGTGTCGGACGCGGTCAATCCGAGTTCGCCGGGGACCTGGAACCTGTACCAGAACAAATCGATCCACTACGACATGACCGGCCACCAGGATCTGTTTTTCGGCTCATCGACCGACAACGACAGCATCGACGGCGGCCCGGGCAAGGACGTGATCTCCGGCGGCGCCGGCGCCGATGTGATCCACGGCGGCGCCGGCGACGACAGCATCAACGGCGGCCCGGGCATCGCGACCGCGACCGACCAGCTCTATGGCGACGACGGCAACGATATCATCAAGGCCGGCAGCGGCGACACCGGCGCGCTGCTCGATGGCGGCGCCGGCAAGGACCAGCTCTATGGCGGACAGGCCGCCAACGTCATGAATGGCGGCGACGGCACCGATTATCTATCCGGCGGCGGCGGCCAGGACGTCATGCATGGCGGCGCCGGCGACGATTCGCTGAAAGGCGGCCCGCAGGCGACCAAGATGTATGGCGACGACGGCAACGACAGGCTGGAGAGCGGCACCGGTAGCGAATTCCTGTCCGGCGGCGCCGGCAACGACACCTTCGTGTTCAGGCCGAATTTCGGCAACGACACCATCACCGATTTCCAGAACAGCAATGGCGTCCAGGACATCATCCGGTTCGACCATACGCTGTTCGCGGATTTCAGCGCGGTTCAATCCCACATGGCGCAGGACGGCAGCAACGTGGTCATCACGCTCGACGCCAACAACACGGTCGAGATTCAGAATACGAGTCTGAGCCAGCTCCATGCCAGCGATTTTCTGTTCGTCTGAGATACGCCATCCGCATGGCCAGAGCGATTCTAAGGAGAAGCCCTCGATACCCGTGTGCTGGCGCGCTATGACTTGCGAGGTATTTTCAGCGGGCCTGACACAGGGAATTCATAGTGCATCTCGATCTGGCGGCGTCACCGACGATCACGGTGATGGGGGAAGAAGATCCGATCGAGATCAGCTTTGCGGCTGTTGCGGCGTATCACGGGCAGGGGGCGCTGGCGATGCTGGCGATCACCTTTCGCGCGATCGGGCTGGCGCTGGAAACCTTGTCGCCGGGCCGGCCGGTCAAGCGTAGCGACATCATCATCGTCAGCGGCCATCCCGGCCCCGGGGTGCGGGATTCCTTCGAATTCGTGACGCGGGCGGTGACCCGCGGCTGCTACACGGTGGATCGCTCGCTGCCGGATGCGCGGCTGGCGCCGCCGCCCGCCGACCTGTCCTACAGCTTTCGCGTCACCATCGGCGGCCGGACCGCCGAGATCGCGGTGCTGCCCGAGGCGCTGCCGCCGCGGTTTTTTGGGCTGACCTTCAACCCGTCGCGCACGCCTGAGGAAGACGCCGAGGCGCGGCGGTTGCGGAAAGCCATCGCGGTGGATGTGCTGGCGGCTTCAGCCGAAAAATTGTTCGAGTTGCGTGTCGTTGGATGAAGCCCGCGCTCGCTTTGTCCTACGGTTTTCCCGACGGCGCGATGGCCAGGCTCGCGGCGCATCCGGATGCCGTAGGGAAGATCGCGAGCCGGGATGTCTACGCGCTGGAACAGCTCGACCTCAACGATTACGGCGCGCTGCTGGTCAGCATGCATCTCGACCAGCGCTATCTCGCCAGCCGCGCCGCGCAGATCGAGAGCTTCCTGCGCGAAGGCGGTACGGTGATCGCCAACGGTCATCTCGCCTATCCGTTTCTGCCCGGGATGACCGGCTTCCACGCATTGGAAAATTACGGCCTGCGCGATCTCGCGGTGAAACGCCTGGCCGATCATTCGATCTGGGAAGGTGTCTCGGAACACGATTTGACGTTCCGGCGCGGCGTCGCCGGCTTTTATGGCCGCGCCTGGCACGATCCGCCCACAGCCGCTGTGGTCGTTCATGCGCTCGGCGCGGCAGACCGGCCGGTGGATTTCATCTACCCGGTCGGCAAAGGACGCGTGCTGTTCCACGGCGGCAACGATCTGTGGCAGTACGGCGGGACGGATTCCGCCGGGCGAATTCTGCCGCAGCTCTTGCGCTGGATGTTTGCCGCGAAGCGCACCGCATGACTCTGGCGATCCTCGACGGCGGCACCTTCTTCCATCACGCCGCGATCCACGGCGCGCGCTACCGCGAGCTGTTCGATCGCGCCATCTACATGCCGGAACTGACGCCCGCGCATCTCGACGGCGTCACATGGCTGATCGTGCCGGATCGCATCCATCCCGATCTGCTGCGCGCCCGCCGCGACATCCTGATCGATTTCGCGCGTACGGGCGGCACGCTGGTGGTGTTCGGCGAGAACCAGGCCGAGAGTTGGCTGCCCGGCGTCAGTTGGACGCCGCGGCCGACCAATTTCTGGTGGTGGCTCGACAAGAGCGCGCAGCCGGAGCAGCGGCTGGTTGCGCCGGATCATGAGTTGTTCCAGGCGGTGCCGTTCGCCGACACGATCTGGCATTTCCACGGGCTGCTGAAACCACCCCCGGGGGCGCAGACCTTGATCGACGTGCCGCCGGATGCGGACAACAAAGACGTCGGCGGCGCGCTGCTGTATGATGATCGCGCCACCACCGCCGGCAGGCTGATCGTCTCCACGCTCGACCCGTTTTATCATCACGGCAGCAACTTCATGCCGGCGACGACGAAGTTTCTGGACGGGTTTCTGCCGTGGGCGGAACGGATGGCGCATTCGTAATACAAGGTGGCATTCGTAGCCCGGATGAGCGTAGCGATATCCGGGA
>JAQGJF010000092.1 GCA_028290765.1 Tardiphaga sp. | reverse complement strand
GCGAAGCGGGCGCTGCCGAGCAGCCTGGCCGCGAGCCAGCAGGGGCAGGTTGCGCTGTTGCGACTGTCGCGGCCGACGAAACGCAATGCGCTCGATGTTGCGACGATCGCCGGCATCGAGTCCTTCTTCGCCGAACCGCCCGACGAGACACGCGTCATCATCGTGCACGGCGAGGGCAAGCATTTTTCGGCCGGCGCTGATCTTTCCGATTTCAAGGATCCCGGCCCATTGGGCAGGGTTCTGATTTCGCAGTCCTGGCACCGCGCGTTCGACCGGGTCGAGAACGGTCGCGTGCCCGTCATCGCCGTCCTGCACGGCGCCGTGATCGGTGGCGGGCTGGAGCTTGCGGCCTCCGCGCATATCCGGATCGCCGAACGCAGCGCGTATTATGCGCTGCCGGAAGGCGCGCGCGGCATCTTCGTGGGCGGCGGCGCCGCGGTGCGGGTGCCCCGCCTGATCGGCACCAGCCGGATGATGGACATGATGCTGACCGGGCGTACCTACGGCGCCGAAGAGGGGGTGCCGCTCGGCTTCTCGCAATATCTCGTCGAGGACGGACAGGGCCTGCCGAAGGCCATCGAACTGGCCGAGCGGATCGCGGCGAATACCGACCTCGGTAATTTCGCGATGGCACAGGCGCTGCCGCGCATCGCGCGCGCCGGTCCGGACGGCGGCTATCTGATGGAAAGCCTGATGGCGTCGATCACCATGGGCGACGAGGAAGCCCGAACCCGCATCGGTGCCTTTCTCGACAAGCGAGCGGCCAAGACCACGCCGTTCTTCGGGCAGGGAGAGTGGTGATGAAAGCGGCCATTCAACCGATTCCGTTGCCATGGGGCGACGCGATCTTCCAATCCGCCGCCGACGGCAGCCTGCTGGTGCGTAATAGCGCGCGGCTTGGTCCCTATCCGGAGCGCCTGGGTGATCGGCTGCAGCAATGGACCACCGTCGCACCGGATCGCGTGCTTCTCGCCAGCCGTGCCGGACAAGATGCCGGACAGGACTGGCGCACCGTGACCTACCGCGAGGCGTTGGACGCCGCGCGGGCGATCGGGCAGGCGCTGCTCGATCGTGGGCTTTCCGCTACGCGGCCGGTCCTTATTTTGTCGGGCAACGGTATCGAGCACGGCCTGTTGTCGCTCGCCTGTCTGCAGGTCGGCATCCCGTTCGTGCCGGTGTCCACGGCGTATTCCCTGATCTCCCAGGATTTTACCCGGCTGCGCGATATCGCCGCCCTGGTCCGTCCGGGTCTAGTATTCGCGGATGACGGCGCCCGTTATGCAGCGGCGCTTGCAGCCTGCACCCCGCAGGATACCGAGGTGGTGATTGCACGCGGCGATCCGGGCCGTGAGGCCACGTCCTTCGATGCGTTGCTTGCCACGGTACCGACCGATGCCGTCGAAGTGGCCGCCAACGCCGTCAATCCCGACACGGTGGTCAAGCTCCTGTTCACGTCGGGCTCGACCGGTGTTCCGAAGGGGGTGATCACCACGCAGCGGACCTTGTGCAGCGTCCTGCGAATGACGCTGGCGTATGATTCCGCGCTGACCGAACAGCCGCCCATCCTGGTCGACTGGCTGCCGTGGAACCATATCCTGGGCGGCACCATCAGTTTCGGCTGTGCGCTGTTCAATGGCGGGACCTTGTATGTCGACGACGGCAAGCCGCTGCCGGGTCACATCGAGCAGACGGTTCGCAACCTGCGCGAGATCGCGCCGACGTTCTATTCAAATGTTCCGAAGGGCTACGAGGAACTGGTGCCGTGGCTGCGCCGCGACCGCGTGCTGCGGCAAAATTTCTTCAGCCGGCTTAGGGTCCTGCAATATTCAGGGGCGAGCATCGCTCAGCATGTCTGCGACGCCTTCGATGAACTCGCGCTCGAAACCATCGGCCGGCGCATCCCGTGGTGGGGGCTGCTGGGCTCGACCGAGGCTGGTCTCATCACCGCCCATCGGCATTCGGGCACAGCATCGGCCGGGCGTGTCGGTCTGCCGCCGCCCGGTGCCACCCTGAAACTCGTGCCGACCGACGGCAAACTGGAACTCCGGGTTCGGAGCCCGAGCGTTACGCCGGGGTATTGGCGGCGCGACGATCTGACCGCCGATGCGTTCGATGAAGACGGCTTTCTGCGGACGGGCGACGCCGTGCAGTGGGCCGAGGCCGGCAATCAGCAGGGCGGTTTCCGTTATGATGGACGGATCGCCGAGGACTTCAAGCTGGTGACAGGCACATGGGTCCGGGTCGGCAGGCTCAGGGCGCACCTGGTGCAGCACCTGATGCCCGAACTGCGCGATGTGGTGATTGCCGGGGAAAACCGCGACTATATTGCCGTCCTGGGCATTCCGTCCTCGCCGGAAATCGTCAATGACCACGCAACGCGGACACGCCTGCGGGACAAATTGGCAGCCTTGGCGCTTGAGGCGGGCGGCAGCGCGCAGCGCGTGCTGCGTTTCGCATTCCTGACCGCAAAGCTCTCGATCGACACCGGCGAACTGACCGACAAGGGCGTCATCAGCCAGCGCAATATTCTGCGGCGGCATGCCGCGCTGATCGACGCGCTCTACGCCGACAATCCGGCGGATCATGTCGTGTGCCTTGATCGCGCACTCGAAGAACGGATTTGATCGCCGAATTAGTATTTTGAAATTGCTACAGAAAACGGCTTTAAGGAGGGCTTTCGCGCAGCCGTTTCGCACCGAAACCCGGGTTCTGGTTCTGCTGTGATGTCTGGCGTAAGATCGAGCCAGGTTGGCTCAGTCTTTGCAGAACGAGGACATGGATTCACAGAAGGATAGCGGCTCCCCCTGGCGGGTCGGCGTATTATTTTCCCAGACCGGCGTGACCTCCGCCGTCGAACAGTCCCAGCTCAACGCCACGCTGCTGGCGATTGACGAAATCAACGCCGCAGGTGGCGTGTTGGGCCGCCCGATCGAGCCGGTGATCACCGATCCCGCGTCCGACCCCAAACAGTTCCGCGCGCTGGCCGAGCGCCTGTTCCTGACCGATCGGGTTCGCCTCGTGTTCGGCTGCTACATGTCGTCGACCCGCAAGGCGGTGTTGCCGGTGGTGGAAAGCCATCGCGGGCTGCTGTTCTATCCGACCCTCTATGAGGGTTTCGAATATTCCCGGCATTGCATCTATTCGGGCGCGGCGCCGAACCAGAATTCCTTGCAACTGGCGCGCTATCTGCTCTCGAGCTTCGGCAACCGGTTTGTCCTGGTCGGATCGAATTACATCTATCCGTATGAATCGAATCGGCTGATGACCGATTTCGTCATGCAGGGCCGCGGCAAGATCCTCGACGAGCTCTATGTGCCGCTGCAGTCGACGGCCGGAGATTTCGAAAAGGTCATCAAGCGCATCAGGAAGACGTCGCCCGACGTGATCTTTTCCACCGTGGTCGGCAGCGGCACGTCGATGTTCTACGAAGCCTACCGCGCCGCCGGGTTCGATCCGGCGAAGATGCCGATTGCGAGCCTGACGACCAGCGAAGCCGAGGTTGCGGGCATGAGCTCCGAGGCCGCGGAAGGCCACATCACCGCGGCGCCGTTTTTCGAAACCCTGCCGAGCGCGTCGGCGCGGCGCTTCGTCGGCAGTTTCAAGGAAAAATATGGCCCGGACGCGCCGGTGACGGCGGCGGCCGAAGCCGCGTACTTCCAGGTTCACCTGGCGATGCGTGCGGTGGCGCGATGCGGGTCGGACGATCCGGAACGCGTGCTGGTCGAGCTTCGCGATTCCGAATTCGATGCGCCGCAGGGCAGGGTGCGGATCGATCCGGAAAACAACCACGCCTATCTGTGGCCGCGGATCGCGCGGCTGGACGCGCAGAAGAAATTCCAGACGGTGTGGAATCCCGGCGTGCGCATCAAGCCGGATCCCTACTGTGTCGTGCAAAGCCTGGACGACTGGTCGGCCGATGACCTCCAGACGGTGACACACTGATGCTCACACTGATGTTGGCGCTGATGGTCCCGATGACGTTCACCCAGATGTTCCGAACCTAGGGGGCCGTCGGGTGGCGATCCAAATCCTACGCGACCTGCGCGGCCTGCGCGTCCTGGTCGTGCATCCGCCGGACAATGAGCGTATCAGGCTCGTCGAACATCTGCGCCGCATCGGCTGCATGGCGGAAACCCAGTGGCCGGTGCCGGAAAGCTGGAGCGATGCCTGCGACATCATGCTGCTGGCGATCGAGCATGATGTGCGAGCCGAAATCCAGCGGCTGCTGAAATCGAGCGACGGTCTGCGCCCGACGCTGATCGCCATCGTCGGCTATGAGGATCCAACCACGCTGCAACTGGTGCTGGAGGCGGGCGCGGTCGCCGTCATCGAACGGCCGATCCGTCCGTTCGGCCTGCTCACCAACCTCACCATCGCGCGCAGCCTGTGGCTGGAGAAGCGCGAGGCCGACAAGCGGATGCGCAAACTCGAACGCAAGCTGTCAGGGTTGCAGCGGATCCAGAAAGCAAAGTCGATCCTGATGGAAGGCCAGGGGCTGAGCGAGGCCGACGCCTATGAGAGTATTCGCCGCCAGGCGATGTCGAAGCGGCTGTCGATGGATGATATGGCCGCCGCGATCATTCACGCCAACGAACTGTTGCAGTATCGTGCGAAAGATGTTTAGCTTCATTCCTGACCGCCCTTAGGCAACATTGTTGCAAGCGCGGTTTCGCCGGACCACCGATGATGTTGGTTCGGCATTGGCTAGGTCAGCCCGAGAGATCCGCGAGGATCTGTCGGGCTTTTTTGTTTTTCACGCCTGAAAAATCGGCACGAACGCCATCGTTCGCGCCGAGGGAGAGAACTATGCATCACGGCGATATTTCATCCAGCAACGACACGGTCGGCGTCGCCGTCGTGAACTACAAGATGCCGCGGCTTCACACCAAGGCCGAGGTGCTGGCCAACTGCCGCAAGATCGCCGACATGCTGGTCGGCATGAAGAGCGGTCTGCCCGGCATGGATCTGGTGATCTTTCCGGAATATTCGACCCACGGCATCATGTATGACAGCAAGGAGATGTACGACACGGCCTCGTCGGTGCCCGGCGAGGAGACCGAAATTTTCGCCGAAGCCTGCCGCAAGGCCAAGGTGTGGGGCGTGTTCTCGCTCACCGGCGAACGCCATGAGGAACATCCCAACAAGGCGCCGTACAACACCTTGATCCTGATGAATGACAAGGGTGAGGTGGTTCAGAAATATCGCAAGATCATGCCCTGGGTGCCGATCGAAGGCTGGTATCCCGGCAACTGCACCTATGTGTCCGAAGGGCCGAAGGGCATGAAGATGTCGCTGATCATCTGCGACGACGGCAACTACCCCGAAATCTGGCGCGATTGCGCCATGAAGGGCGCCGAGCTGATCATCCGCTGCCAGGGCTACATGTATCCCGCCAAGGATCAGCAGGTGCTTATGGCCAAGGCGATGGCCTGGGCCAACAACTGCTATGTCGCGGTCGCCAATGCGTCGGGTTTTGACGGCGTCTATTCATATTTCGGCCATTCGGCGATCATCGGCTTCGACGGCCGCACGCTCGGCGAATGCGGCGAGGAGGATTACGGCATCCAGTACGCCGCGATCTCAAAATCGCTGATCCGCGACGCCCGCCGCACCGGCCAGTCCGAGAACCACCTCTTCAAGCTGGTGCATCGCGGCTACACCGGCATGATCAATTCCGGCGAGGGCGATCGCGGCGTCGCGGCGTGTCCCTACGACTTCTACTCGAAATGGATCGCTGATCCCGAAGGCACCCGCGAGATGGTGGAGTCCTTCACGCGCACCACCGTCGGCGTCGAGGAGTGCCCGATCGACGGCATTCCGAACAAAACCACCGCGCATCGCTGACGCGAGACAGCCAGGTTCCCCGGGCGGCGTCGAATGCTGCCCGGGCCATCGGAAGCCATTGGAAAATCAACACATCATGTAACTCCTTGGGGCCCATCATGGACATCGGAACGAGCACTACTGCCGCTGCGCGGCAGACGGACGAGCAGATCGAAAATCTTCTGGGGCACGAATACGAACACGAACCGGTGCCGATGGGCGCGCGGCGCTCGGCGTTCTCGGTCACCATGGTCTGGATCGGATTTCCGATGATCATCACCGGCGCGATGACCGGATCGCTGCTGGTGCTTGGGATGGGCTTCAAGAACGCGCTGACCGCGATGATCATCGGCAACATCATCATGTTTGCCTATGTTGGCGCGCTGGGTCTGCTCGGCACCAAGCGCGGCATGAACTTCGCGCTCATCGCCAGCATCGTGTTCGGCAAGAAGGGCTACATTCTCGCTTCCGGCCTGCTCTCGACCCTGTTGCTCGGATGGTACGCGGTGCAGACCGGCATCACCGGCGCGCTGGTCAGCTCGACCTACGGCCTGAATTACGTGGCGATGACCGTAATTGCTGGGCTGCTGTACATCGCCATCACCTTTGTCGGCGTCAAAGGCCTGCACTGGATCGGGCTCGCATCGGTGCCGCTGTTCGTCATTCTCGGCCTCGGCGTGGCTTTCCATGCGGCCTCCACGACGACAGCCTCCGCCATTTTCGACTACGCCGGCAACAACGGCGTGGCCAGCATGTCGATGGGCGTCGGCCTCACCGTGGTGATCGCGCTGTTCATCGATGCCGGCACTGTCACGGCCGACTTCAACCGCTGGGCGCCAAGTCCGGCGGCCTCGCTGGCCTCGACCTTCAGTGCGTTCCCGTTCGCCAATCTGGTCGCCATGCTGGTCGGCGGCGTGATGACCGCGGCGCTGGCGGTGCCCAACGCCAATCCGTTCGGCACCGACAACATGTTCGGCTACATGAACGGCGCGCATCTGGCGTGGCTGAGCGCGCTGGCTTTCATCTTTCTGTACATCAATCTCGGTTCGGTCTGTTCGCACTGCCTGTACAACGCGGCGACCGGCTGGTCGCGCATTTTCGGCACCCATATGCGGATCATGGCGGTGATCCTCGGTGTGATCGGCATCGTCATCGCCGCGGGCAACGTCTGGGCCTTCTTCATCGAGTGGCTGTCGCTGCTCGGCATCCTGGTGCCGCCGATCGGCGCCATCATCCTGATCGACCAGTATCTGCTGCGGCCCGAGGCCGGCATCAAGGCCGACTGGCGGCCGGCGCCGTTCATCGCCTGGGGCATCGGATCGGTCTGCGCCTTCATCGTCGAGAAGGGATTTCCCGGACTATCGACCGCGATCTCGGCCGCCGTGGTGGCAGGGATCGCCTATTACGCACTGGCGATGGTCGGCCTCGCCGGTGAGAGGGCCGCGAGCCCGGCGTGACCGCCTCGGGCCGCGGCGGTGCCGTGGCCTGAGCCAACCTCATTGCTTTCACCGGATCAACAGAGTGGCATCCCCATGAGTCTCGACTACGAAATCCATGACCTTGGCAATCTGACCCTGCAGCGAGGCGCCACGCTGCGCGACTGCAAGCTCGCCTACAAGACCTTCGGGACGCTGAATGCGGCCAAGGACAATGTGATCGTCTATCCGACCTGGTATTCGGGCCAGCACTACGACAATGAATGGCTGGTCGGCGAGGGCAGGGCGCTCGATCCGAAAAAATACTTCATCATCATCCCGAACATGCTGGGCAACGGCCTGTCGTCGTCGCCCAGCAACACGCCAGAGCCGTATAATGGGCCGCGCTTCCCGCAGGTTACGGCGTACGACAATGTGCAGGCGCAGCATCGACTGGTCACCGAAAAATTCGGCATCAAGCATATTCGCCTGGTCACCGGCTGGTCGATGGGCGCGCTGCAGACCTTCCATTGGGGCGCGCTCTATCCGGACATGATGGACCTGATCGCGCCGTTCTGCGGTTCGGCGAAATGTTCGCGCCACAACTTCGTCTTCCTCGAAGGCGTCAAGGCCGCACTCACCGCGGACGCCGCCTGGAAGGAAGGTTGGTACGTCGACAAGCCGGCCCGCGGCCTGCGCGCCGCCGCCCGGGTCTATGCCGGCTGGGGGTTCTCGCAGGACTTTTATCGCGCCAAGCTGGACATCGAAGCGCTCGGCTATTCCTCGCTGGAGGATTTCCTGGTGGCGTTCTGGGAAGGATTCTTTCTGCCCAAGGACGCCAACAATCTCCTGACCATGCTGTGGACCTGGCAGAACGGCGACATCAGCGACAACGAGATCTACAAGGGCGACTACAAGGCCGCGCTCGGCGCCATCAAGGCGAAAGCCTTCGTGATGCCCGGTGCGACTGATTTGTATTTCCCTGTCGCGGACAGCGAAATCGAGGTGGCCAGCATGCCGAACGCTAAATTGGTGCCGGTGCCCTCGATCTGGGGACATTTTGCCGGGGGACCGGGTACCAATCCCAAGGATGTGGATTTCATTGATGTGGAACTGAAGAAGCTGTTGGCGTCGTAATCCAGCCTATCGTTCGTCATTCTGGGGCGCGCTCTTGCGGGGCCCGGAATGACGGCAGTATTTGTGGCGCCGATCACACCCGACAGTGAACTTACTTCCCGCTCTGCTCCACAAACGCTTCGCGCAGCCGGGTGAGGTCCTCCGCAGCGGTGTCGGACACCGCCCAGAAGGTCAGGCCGTCCTTGCTCCATTTCTCGATATTGTAACCATCGCGCGAGGAGGTGCTGGTGGCGGCGGGTGACGCCGGCCAGACGAATACGTTGATGAGATGGCCGCGGCGTTTGTAGACCAGCGCGGCGACGACGCGGCCGTCGATGTAATCGACGCGCCCGCCGACCAGCGGAAAGCCTTGCCGGACCAGATCGACCACCGGTGGCGAGAAGTCGATCTTGCCGTTGAACCACGGTTTCACGGTGTGCTGGTCCGAGGTGGCGACGTCGGTGAGATGATCGACCAGCAATGAGCGGACGTGGCTGGCCACGACCTCGTCCTGCAGCGAGGTGCGGGTCTGCATCGGTGCCACGACCAGGAACAGGCTGGCCGCCAGCGCCGCAAGCGACGGCACAAACAGCCATTGCCGGATCAGGCCGGTCGCTTTGGCCCATGAGGAAACGGAAGGGGCACGCCGCGTCTGCTTCGCCGCCTCCTGCGTGATCGCCGCCAGCACCTGCGCGCGCACATGTTCCGGCGCCCGCCAGCGCACGCCCTGTTGCGAAACGGTCTGTTTCAACGCCTGAAACCTCTCGAGCTTGGCGGCACATTGGGGACAGCTGGCGAGATGCTGCTCGAGTTCGAGCGAATGCGCGGCATCGAGCTCGCCATCGATGAAGCCATGGAGCATCAGCTCGAAGCGGGAGCACGGATCGGAGCCGCTCACGTCGCCTGCTCCCGATCCGTTTCTTGCCGCCAGGCGTTCTCGAAATGGGTGCGGGCGCGGGCGAGACGGGACATCACGGTGCCGATCGGCAACGCCGCAATCTCCGCGATCTGGCGGTAGGACAATCCTTCCAGCTCGCGCAGCACCAGGATTTCGCGTAGCGGCCGCGGCAGTCTGCCGAGGACGAGGCGAACCGCGCCGGATTGCGCGCGGCGCAGCAGCGTCGTCTCCGGGGTGTCCTCATCGGAGGGCACGTTGTCGATCGCGTTCCCTTCGGAATCGTCCTTGCCGTGAATGTCGATTTCGTGGGTCGCCTTGCGCCGGCGGTCGAGCAGCCAGTTGTGATAGCAGTTGCGCACGATGGCGAAGATCCAGGCGCGGGCATCGCCGCCCTGATAACCGTCAAAACTGCGATAGGCGCGCAGATAGGCTTCCTGCACGATATCCTGGGCGGCGTCGGCGTCGCGGCTCAGAAAGCGCGCGAAATTGTAGGCGGCGTCGAGCAGGGGGACGATGTCGCGCTGGAAGCGCGGCAGCGTATCAGCGGCGCCGGTCGATCGCGCCGGCGCCGCGGTGCGCTCGGCGGCGGCCATTGTCAGTGCAGGGGATTTGGCGGCGGAACCGGTAATCGCCGGCGCAACCGCCGCCAGCATGGCCAGGACGCGATGGCCGGCGATGGCGGACCGGAGGCCGAAATCCTCGACCGCGGAGGCGATCCGTGTTGCCAGGAAGCCGGCATATGTCGAATTCGTGAAGGAATTCATGGCTGTGGTTTGATGTGTCATCCGGCTGGTCGCCCAATCATGACGAAAACTGAGTTCGATTGCACCCGGTCACAAATCTGGCCGGTACCGGATAGACCGGCATTTGTGCCGATTTATTCCCGTGCGAGCGAAAAAGGTTAACCGATTCCACCGCCGGGCGCCTGCCGCGACTATTTCATTCGAGTCGAGAATAAACCGCTTAACGCCACGGTCTCCCTGATTGGACGCATGGTTTTTCCGCCTTGCGCTCCGCATCCAATTGGAATCGAGGAGAACGTCAATGCTGAACATGTCTCGCCGGGGTCTCCTGGCATCCGCAGCGCTCGGCGCTGCCTTCGGGCTCTCCGGCAAAGTCAACTTCATCACTCCGGCTCATGCCGAAACGCCGCTCGAGCCCACCACCGGCTTCTACAAGTACAAGGTCGGTTCGATCGAGGTGACGGCCGTCTATGACGGTATCTGGCGCAAGCCGCACGACCCGACCTTCATCAAGAATGCCTCCGTCGAGGAAACCAAGGCCGCGCTCGCCAAGGCCGGCTTGACCACGGAATTCATGCCGATCCCGCTGACGGTGATCGTGCTCAAGATCGGCGACAAGCATATCATGGTGGATGCCGGTTCCGGCGTCGGACAGTGGCAGGCCAACGCCACCAACCTGCCGGCCAACATGAAAGCCGCCGGCATCGACCGCGGCCAGATCTCGACCATCCTGGTGTCGCACTTCCACCCCGATCATGTCTGGGGACTGATGGAGAAGGGCACCAACGCGCCGGTGTTCCCCAACGCCGAACTGATCGTCAACGGCACCGAATATAATTGGTGGACCGAATCCGGACGGGTCGAGAAACTGGCCGAGGGCCGCAGGGCAGCCGGCAAGCGCATCGCCGACAATTTCCCGACCTGGAAGAACTGGAAGCTGGTCGAGAACAACGCCGAGATCGCTCCCGGCGTTCGCCTGATCTCAGCCCCCGGCCACACGCCGGGCCATTCGGCGTTCCTTGTCACTTCGGGCAAGGATCAGCTGATGGTCTCGAACGACACCATGTATGTGCCGGCCTTGCTGGCGCCGCATCCGGATTGGCAGGGCACCTACGACCAGGACGGTGCGATGGCAGTCGCCACCCGCCGCAAGCTGATCGATCAGGTCATCGCCGACAAGATGATGATCTGCGGCGCGCATTTCCCGTTCCCCGGCGCCGGCACCTTCGTCAAGGACGGCGATGCCTATGCCTTCACCCCGGTCGCCCAGGCCTGATCCCTCACGGAGCATCGCATCATGAACAAGAAACTGATTTTCGCACTGACCGGCCTCTCGTTGGCGATCGGCCTCGGCGCTACACCTGCCGTGCTGACGACTCCTGCCTATGCCGTCGACAACATGTCGTCGACCGACGCGCCGGACCTCACCTCGGTCCGCGCCAAGCTCAAGGCCAAGGACTATGCGGCGGCGCTCACCGAACTCCGGGACCTCGCCGAGGACATCCAGCAGGCCGACGTCTACAATCTGCTGGGCTTTGCACTCCGCAAGACCGGCGACGTCCGGACTTCGCTGACCTACTACACCAAGGCGCTGGAACTGCAGCCGGATCACAAGGCGGCCCGTGAATATCTTGGCGAGCTCTATGTCGAGACCGGCAACATGGAAAAGGCCAAGGAGCAACTTGCGGCACTGGCCAAACTGTGCCCCGGCGGCTGCGAAGAGCGCGAAGACCTGCAGAAGGCCATCAGCGCGAAGTCGGCGAGCAACTGAAGCGGTTGCATCAGCCCCGTCATTGCGAGCGAAGCGAAGCAATCCAGAGCCCCGAGGAAGGGCTGGAGTGCTTCGTCGCAAGAGCTCCTCGCAATGACGGAACTGGTGCTGTGTGCCGATAATGCCGTTTCACAGCGTAGAACCACGGAGTAGCGCCGGTGCCTGGAACGATCGCCACCTTCGAAAACCCGATCCTGCTTGCAAGCCGGCTGTTGCTGGCATGGATCTTCATTCACGAGGGCGCGTTCCTGGCGATGAACTTTGAATCCGCTTCGGCAGCGATGGCGAAGATGGGCGTCCCGGCGGCTCTCATGGTTTTGACCATCACCTTACAGCTTCTCGGTGGCTCCGCCATTGCCTTGGGCTGGTACGCGCGGACCGGAGCCGCCGCGCTCGGTCTGTTCTGCCTCGCGACCGCTGTGTTGTTTCACACCAACTTCGCCAGTCGCAACGAGCTGCTGCATTTCGAGAAAGACCTCGCAATCGCCGGCGGAATGTTCCTGCTGATGCTGCGAGGCGCCGGTGTCTGGTCGATCGAAGGTTTGCTTCGCGCCAGGCAGCCGTAGGCACATCTCAGTTCTAGAATTTCCCTTATCTGATTCACGCCGCGGATCAGCGCTTGAATGTGCAGCGCTGGCCGATGACGTGACGACATTGCGGCGCGCGATGAAAACTTGCGACGAAATCGTGAGACTCATGGCACGCACGGTGCGGAATATTACAGACGCAATCGAAGTCTTCTTCCGTAATAGAACAGCATGCGCGCGTATCACTCAGACGTGCGGAGCATTGATGAGCATGATCCAAGGATACGACTAAACTGCAGGCATCCAACCGATGCCGTCCCTGAATTCAAATTTAATCTCCGAATTCGAATTTAAGATCCGAACGCGTAACGACAGGAGTCTTCCGTGCGAAATGAAATCAGAGCAGCGATCGAGCAGCGCAGAACAATCAGCCGGATGGCTCATGTCGTCGAGCGCGTCGGTCTCGCCATCGCTGGTGTGGTCTGTGGTCTTTTCGTGGCGGCCGGTGTGATACGCGCCCACGCCGCCACGTTCGATACGGTCGGATTCGTGATGATGATGTGCTTGATCGGAATGGCCGGATTCTATCTGGGAATCGATATTCCGCGGCGGCGTATCCGTGCGGTCCCGCACGGCAACGCGGATTGGTTGATGGGGGCGAACCCCATCGAATGGCTCAGTGCCTCCGGCACGCTGCTCGCGGCGATGGCGGCGCTGATATCGGTCACGATGATCATTCTCGACGAAACTGCGCAATTGACCCTGACGATGATCGTCGGGGGCGGGTGGCTGTTCGGCGCTACCTTGCAGGTTGCCGCCGGCGCGCTGGCGCGTCTGCGTGCGGCCCCTCAATCCGCCGGATGAAGTAAAACCGAAGCAACAAGAAGGATACACAATCATGCGTGCCAAAGCCTTAGCTAACGTGTTCGCCGTTGCCGCCGTCCTCGTCGCCGGATCGCCGGCGCTTGCCCACCGCGACATGGGTTATCGTACCTGCGATCCAAGGGCCGAAACCTGTCGCGCCCCCTCGTTCGAGACTTGCGTTGCCGGGCAGAACTGCATGTCCCACCAGCGCGCGCCGGATACGAATTCGGACGCCTGGCCGAACAATCTGATCCTGGATTGACCGGTGTGCGGCGTATCTCCGCGCCGAGACCGCAGATGTTACCGGGCTGACGCGATTCAGCGTCGCGCCAGCCGGAAATACAGCTCGGACAACCGGCCGGGCAAATCTTCCAGACGATGCACCAGCATGGTATTGCCGCGCCCGAAGATGCGGGCCGCCGAGCTCATGCCGGTCGGGTCGAGCACCACGCCAAAACCGTCGATGCCGCGGGCGCGCAGTCCCATGGCGGCGCGGCGCGCGTCCTCGACGAGGTCGAGCGGGTCGGCGACATCGATATCGGACGGCTCGCCGTCGGTGAGCACGATCACGAGTTTCCGAAAGCTGCGCGCCTGCGCGATGGTCTCGCCGGCATGGCGCAGCGCCGCACCGAGCCGGGTCGACAGGCCGGACGTGAGGCCGGCGAGACGGCCGATGCAGGCGCGGTCGTAGGGCTCATCGAACGCCTTGACGCCGATCATCTCGACATCGTCGCGGCCATTGGAGGCAAAGGCCTGCAGGCAGAACGGATCGCCGAGCGCGTCCATCGCCTCGGCGAGCACGGCCACCGCGAGGCGCTCGACGTCCAGGATCGTTGAGCCCGACGCGAGGCGATCGCGCGTCGATTCCGAAATGTCGATCAGCAGCAGCACCGCGAGGTCGCGGTGCGCGGAAGAGGACGAGCGGAAGATGCGCGGGTCGGGATCCATGCCCATCCGCAGCGCCAATCCGGCTTCCAGCATGGCATCGACGTCGAGGTCGTGGCCTTCGAGCTGGCGCTTCAGCCGGACAGTGCGCCCGACGCTTATGCCGCGGACCAGGCGCCTGATCCGGCTGCGCAGGATGTCGGCGGCATCGAGCGCCTCTTCGACGAGGCGCGGATCGCCCGGGTGTGCCGGCACTTCGCGCACCGTAGTCCAGTCCGGCCGTTCGATGCCGGCAGCACGGTCCCATTCGGGATATGTTGCAATCGGAGCGCCGCGCCGGTCGGGGGCGACGGGCCGGGCGCGGCCGATGAAATCCACTTGGGCATCCGCCTCGGCCTCCGATGTCGCGTCACCTTGTTCGGCCTTCTGCGGTTCGGGGCGGGCGGCATCGACGGTGAGTTCGAGCGCTTCGCCCGAGGTCGGGGCGTTCTCGCCGAAATCCCACAACCCCAAGCCATCGTCGCGATAGACCGGTTCGACCACATAGGTCTTGGCGTTGAACTGCACCCGCATCTGGCCGAGATCGTTGCCCAACAACATGCCGATCTCGCGGCTGATGGCGGGATCGTCGATGCGCGACGAGGCGGCGTCGAACAAGGCGCGCCCCTTGCCCGCGAAGCCGTCTTCGTCGGCGTGAGCCGGATCGAACAGCGCGCGCGCCAACCGCGCCAGCAGCATCGGCGCGGTGGCGATGCCGGCCGCAAGCGCCGTGTGATAGGGCGACCACAATCGGCGCAGGCCGGGCAGCCGGCGCATCGCCAGCTGCTCGATGCGGGCATCCTCGATCAGCGTCACCAGCGCGACCTGCAGCGGCTTCAAGGTGCCGATGGAGAAGCGCGCCCCGCCGAACACCAGATGCGCCTGGGCATGCGTTGCGGCGGCCTTGTAGAGCGTGCGCGCCGCGTCGCCCTGCACCCC
>JAQGJF010000074.1 GCA_028290765.1 Tardiphaga sp. | reverse complement strand
GCTGATGAAGCAGACCGGTTCGTTCCAGACCGCGTCGCTGTCGAAAGACGCGCGTCAAAGCGAGAAGGGCCCGTTCGCGCTGGTGCGGTTTGCGCCGGATGCCCGGGTCGCCGATATCACGGCGTTTCTCGACACCTATCACGCCTCGATCGTCGATGGTGCCAAGAGCGGCATGTTTCGCCTGCAATTCGGCGGTAATGCGATGTCGCCGCAGGACATTGCCGGCCTGATGAGCAAATTGCAGAATGAAAAGATCATCAGCCTTGCGGTGGCCGCGCAGTAAGTCGCGGCGCGCGAGAGTATGGCGTGTCGCTGCGTGCGCGAGGAGGTCCCATGGTCAACCATCGTGACGCCAATCGTTCGGTCGCGCGGCGGACCGTTGCCGTTCTGACCCTGATCGCCGCCGCGGTGCCGTTGGTTTGTTTCGGCGTATCGGCGGTTCATGCGCAAAGCATGATGCGGTCGCCCAGTATCAACATCGGGCCGCGGGCGCCGTCGATCTCGACGGTTGCCCGCGGTGGTCCCAGTATCAGCGCCATCGGCCGCACGGGAACGATCGTGTCGAGGCTTCCCTCTGCCCGTTTTTCGCGCAACTCCTATCCGAGCTGCGACTATGTTAATCGCGCCGCCAGCGGCGAATGCGTCGACAAATCCACCGCCGTCGATAATGGCGGTTCCGGCGCGTCGACAAAGCGGGGCCAGGGCGGTTCTGCGCGCCGCAACAATCCGCAGGCGGCGGTCACCCTGCGTTATGTCGTCAACGAAATCATCGCCGAGATCGATGACTCGCAGGCCGACGAAATGGCGCGGCGCCACCGCCTGACCCGGGTGGACTCGCAGAATTTCCCCTTGGTCGGCAGTACGCTGGGCCTGTTCCGCATTACCGACGGCCGGTCGGTGGAGACGGTACGGGCCGAGCTCGCCGCCGACGCCAGCGTGCGTTCGGTGCAGCCGAACTTCCGCTACTTCCTGCAGGACCAGAAACCGGCGCAGGTACCGAGCGAAGGCGATCCCGCCCAATATGCGCTGGCCAAACTTCGCCTGCCGCAGGCGCACACGCTGGCGCATGGCGACAATATCATCATCGCGGTGATCGATTCCGCCGTCGACGCCGCGCATCCCGAACTGGCGGGTGCGATCACCGACTTTTTCGACGCGCTCGGCAGCAAGGAAGGCCCGCACGTCCACGGCACCGGCATTGCCGGCGCCATCGTGTCGCATGCCCGCCTGATGGGCAGCGCGCCGGCGGCGAAAATCCTGGCGATCCGCGCCTTCGGCACCGCGCAAAGCGGCTCCGAGAGCACATCCTTCGTGATCGTGAAGAGCCTCGATTACGCGGCTTCGCATGGCGCCCAGATCGTCAATATGAGCTTCGCCGGGCCGAAGGATCCGGTGGTCGAGCGCGGCGTTGCGGCCGCGGCGACCAGGGGCATGGTGCTGGTCGCCGCCAGCGGCAATGCCGGCGCGAAGTCGCCGCCGCTTTATCCGGCGGCCAATCCCAACGTGATCGCGGTCTCGGCCACCGACGCCTCCGACAAGCTGTTTCCCGCCTCGAACCGCGGCGCCCATATCGCGATAGCCGCTCCCGGCGTCGATATTTTCCTGCCCGCGCCGGACGGCAAATACCAGATGACGTCGGGCACCTCGTTCTCCGCCGCGTATATCAGCGGGCTGGCCGCGCTGATTCTCGAACGCAACCCGGCGCTGAAACCGGAACAGCTGCGCACCATCCTGACCAGGACCGCGCGTGACCTCGGCGCGCCGGGACGCGACGATCTGTTCGGTGCAGGGGAGGCCGACGCCTTCGCCGCGGTGTCCGCCGTACAGGCCGACGGGGTCCCGGTCGCGGTGGCGCCGGCGCGGCCGGAAGCACCGGCGGAAACACGAAAAGTCTCGGCCGACCAGGCACTTCCCACGACCAGGGCGCTGGCGTCTGACAAGCCGGCCGCGCCATAATTGGCGTCCTCAAAAAAGTTAAAAAATCTTCGAACCGCTTTGAACGTTTGGCGGTGCCGGTGCGACCCAATATGTGTGGGAGCGGTAATCCCTCCCCAACGAGGCTGTATTCGGCGCGAGCGCCCATCCACCCCAGCGCCCAGTATAGCTTGACCCGCCCGGTTGTCCCCCCGGGCGGGTCTATCGTTTCAGGGCCTATGTTCAAAACCCGTCCCCGGCTTGCCGAGCCGAAGCCCGCAGGGCGAAGGCTGGAGCGCAACTAAGATTCCGCGTCTGGCCGATTGTGAATAGCGGGAAGAACCGCACCGGCCCCGGAACCGCCCGTAATTGCCTCAACTGGACAATGTAAAGGTTTTATTAAGAATATCGAACGTATCGTTAATCGATTCGTAAGTTGCGTCCGCGTCCGTTTTTCTCCTAGCGGACTTCCCAATGACCCATCGATCGGACGTCGCCCGTGGTCGCGAGATCATCGAGCGCTGGTGCGTGCTCGCCGAGCAGCGGCTGGACTACCTGACGGAGCTGTTCGAGACCGGCCGCTGGCGCCGTTTTCACAGCGAAGTGGCGTTCCTGGAAAATATCCAGGAAGCCAAGACCGCCGTCGAAACCTGGCGCATGCTTTTGACCCAGGAGGGGGCGCCCGACAATTCGGCCGTCAATACATCCTGGTTGATCCCCCGCAACGCCGTGCCGCCGCGCAAGCCAACCATCCTGCGCGATGAGCTCCGCCCGGCGCTGCCCCGTTCCCTGCAAATCGTCGCGGCCAAGACGGCGCCCGAACCGAAGGTGAAGCCGCTTGCCGAGGAGAGGCCCGCCGCGCCGGCCGAACTGGCATCGACCGCCGCCGAGAACGCCTGGCAGCAGGGGCTCGACCTCAGCGTGATGCAGCAACGCTATCCGCTGCTGCGCAACAACGCGCTCTGAGGGCCAACGGGCTTCGGTTCTGATTGAATCAGAACCGAAGCTCTAGATTCTTGTTTTGACGCGTTTTCTACCGCAGATAAGTCTACGCAATCTGCGTAAACTTGATTG
>JAQGJF010000057.1 GCA_028290765.1 Tardiphaga sp. | reverse complement strand
ATACACCTTCGACAGCTTCATGATCCGTTCGCGTACCCGCGGCTGATCGCGGCGTAGCATTGGCAAGGAAGCCCGGCCTTCGCAGGAAGGCCGGGCTTTTTGCGTTGCGGTATCTCAGTTCGAGATGGAAATCGCTCGCAGGATGTTCCAAGCTCGAAGCAAGCCTCAATCAAGAAAGGCACCAGCACACAATCATCAGAGGGAGAGCTTCATGAAGCGACGAGACTTTATCAAAGTCACCGGCCTGGCCGCAGCGGGTGCCGCAACGATCGCCGCGCCGGCTATTGCGCAATCGATGCCCGAGATCAAATGGCGCATGCCGACGAGCTGGCCGAAATCGCTCGACACGCTGTACGGCGGCGCCGACATGATGACCAAGTTCGTGGCCGAAGCCACCGACAACAAGTTTCAGATTCAGCCATTCGCCGCCGGCGAGATCGTGCCGGGTCTGGCCATCGTCGATGCCGTATCGAACGGCACCGTCGAGATCGGCCACACCGCGTCGTATTATTATTTCGGCAAGGACCCGACCTTCACCTTCGGCTCGTCAGTGCCGTTCGGACCGAACATGCGCATCAACCAGGCCTGGTACATGCTGGGCGGCGGCAAGGAGATCCTCAACGAGTTCTACAAGAAGTATAATTGCGTTTCGCTGCTGGCGGGCAACACCGGCTGTCAAATGGGCGGCTGGTTCCGCAAGGAGCTCACCAGCGTCGACGACCTCAAGGGCCTCAAATTCCGCATCGGCGGCTTTGCCGGTCGTGTGCTGCAGAAAATGGGCGCGGTGCCGCAACAGATTGCCGGCGGCGACATCTATCCCGCCCTGGAGAAGGGTACCATCGACGCTGCGGAATGGGTCGGTCCCTATGACGACGAGAAGCTCGGCTTCGTCAAGGTCGCGCCGCATTATTACTATCCCGGATGGTGGGAAGGCGGCCCGATGCTGTTGTCGTTCGTCAATCTCGACAAGTGGAATGCGCTGCCGAAATACTACCAGGCCATTCTCGAGCAGGCCGGCCACTACGCCAACAACTGGATGATGGCGAAGTACGATCTATCCAACCCTCCGGCGCTGCGCCGGCTGCTGGCAAACGGCGCCAAACTGCACGCCTTTCCGCCGCAGATCATGGAGGCCTCGTTCAAGGCGGCGAAGGAACTCCACAGCGAGGTCTCCGCAACCAACGCGGACTTCAAGAAGGTCTATGAATCGCTGACAGCGTTTGCGAACAACGGCTATCAGTGGTTCCAGGTAGCCGAAGTCGGCTACGACAATTTCATGGCCCGCCACTCGCAGAGCTGATCGCCCGTCGATAGCTGGAGTACAGATGGAAGAACCCCGGAGCCATGGTCCGGGGTTCTTGTCTTGGCAATCTTTATTGTTTTGTCGGAGGACCGAAGTCGAGCGGCGGCAGTTCGATCTGCGGGATATCGATCTTGATGGAGTTTGGATCGACCGTCGATAATGTCCCCTTGTAGTGCATCACCATCGAGGGGAACGTGATGACGAGCAGCACCATGATGACCTGGATCACGACGAACGGCACTGCGCCCCAGTAAATCTGACCGGTGGTGACCGGATCCATGCGCTTGCCGGTGACGCGATCGAGGTAGGATTCCTTCGGCGCGACCGAGCGCAGGTAGAATAGCGCAAACCCGAACGGCGGGTGCATGAACGACGTCTGCATGTTGACGCCGAGGATGACGCCGAACCAGATCAGGTCGATGCCGAGTTTTTCCGCCGCCGGCCCGAGCAGCGGAATGATGATGAACGCGAGTTCGAAAAAATCGAGGAAGAAGGCGAGCACGAACACAAACGCATTGACGAAGATCAGGAAGCCGATCTGGCCGCCGGGCAGGGAGGTCAGCAGGTGTTCCACCCACACGTGACCGTTGACGCCATAGAAGGTCAGCGAGAAAACGCGGGCGCCGACCAGGATGAAAACCACGAAGGCCGACAGTTTCGCGGTCGACTCCGCGGCTTGCCGGATCAGGTCCCAGCTCAGCCGGCGCTTGGCGGCGCCGAGAATGATGGCGCCCGCGGCGCCCATGGCGCCGCCTTCCGTCGGCGTCGCGATGCCGATGAAGATCGTGCCCAGCACCAGGAAGATCAGGAACAATGGCGGCACCATCACGAAAGTGGTTTGTTGCGCCATTGCCGACAGGAAACGGAATCCCGTGAGCTTGTCGATGATCCAGTTCACCACCGCCACGAAGAACGCGAACAGGATGCCGAAGAACATGCTCAGCACCACGAAATCCGCGCCGTGCGTGTCGGAGTTTCGCATCATGACCCAGCCGAACGCCACGCTGGCGAGCGTCAGCACGCCCAGTGAGATCAGCCCGCGGCTGCCGTCTTTTTCCCTAAAACCGATCGCTTCCGGAGGCAGCCCCGGAGCCGCCTTGGGAAATATCAACGTGACGAGGAATGCGTAAAAAGCGTAGAGCCCCGCGAGCACCAGTCCCGGAATGAAGGCGCCCTCGTACATGTCGCCGACCGACTTGCCGAGCTGGTCGGCCATCACGATCAGCACCAGCGAGGGCGGGATGATCTGCGCCAGCGTGCCGGAGGCGGCGATGATGCCGGTCGCCATGCGGCGGTCATAGCCGTAGCGCAGCATGATCGGCAGCGAGATCAGGCCCATCGAGATGACCGAAGCAGCGACGACGCCGGTGGTGGCCGCAAGCAACGCGCCGACGAAGACGACGGCGTAGGCAAGGCCGCCGCGGATGGTGCCGAACAACTGCCCGATGGTGTCGAGCAGATCCTCCGCCATGCCGGATCTTTCGAGTACGAGTCCCATGAAGGTGAAGAACGGGATTGCCAGCAGCGTGTCGTTGTTCATCACGCCGTAGACGCGTTCGGGAAGCGCCTGCAGGAAGTCCGGCCGGAACTCCCCGAGCTGAATGCCGATGAACGCAAAGATCAGCCCGACCGCGCCGAGCGAGAACGCCGCCGGATAGCCCAGCAGCAAGAACACGACCAACGACGCGAACATAATCGGCGCCATGTTGGCAATCAGAAACGCTTCCATCCAGTCCCCCTGCGACCGCGTCGGCGATCAGCGTTTTTCGATCGCCTCGACGAGATGCTCGACCTCGGCCTCGAGTGCATTCACTTGCGATGCATGCGGATCCGGGATGAGGCCCCGCATCACGGCAATGCGTTTGATCAGTTCGGAGATGCCCTGGATCATCAGGAATGTGAATCCGATGATGATCAGCGATTTGGTGGGCCATTGCGGCAGGCCGCCCGCATTCCCCGATTGCTCCCTGATTTCAAACGAGCGCATGAAGAACGGGCCGCCCGTGATGATCATCACGATCGTCAGCGGTAGCAGAAAAAAGGCATGACCAACGACGTCGATGCTGTCTCGCACTCGCTTCGGGAGCATCTGGTTGACGATATCGATTCGGATATGTTCGTTGTCGAGCAGCGTCCAGGGCGAGCACAGCAGGAAGACGATGCTGAACAGCACCCATTGAAGTTCGAGCCAGGAATTGGAGGAGGTGTCGAACGTCTTGCGGACGATCGCGTTCACCGCTGACACGATCACGGCCACCAGAATCAGCCACGCCAGGCGCTTGCCGGTCCACCTCGTGAACGCGTCGATTCCGCGGCTCATTTTCAAGAGCGATTGCAACGATGGTCCTCCCCTTTGGCGCCTCTGCCGTCTTGGCTGTGCCGATCGGGCACAGCGGCTTGTCCAGCCGAGCTAGCATGAAGCCGCCGCACCAAACCAGCGCCCGGTGCCGCCGTCAATTGGAAGTTTGTTGATATTGAAGGGGATTTCGACCCCGAGAAATACCGCTGCCGGCGCAGTCTCTAGCCGCCGGTCACGCTCATGTGGCGGCTGACGCTCGGGCGATTGTGCCGGCGGTCGATGTTGAAGTCGTGGCCCTTGGGCTTGAGCCCGATGGCGCGGTCGATCGCCGCGCCGAGGAGGTCATCGTCGGCTGAGGCCCGCAGCGGCTTGCGCAGGTCGGAAGCGTCTTCGTGGCCCAGACAGGTGTGCAGCGTTCCGGTGCAGGTGATCCGCACGCGATTGCAGGACTCGCAGAAATTATGCGTCATCGGGGTGATGAAGCCGAGCTTGCCGCCGGTCTCCGTGACGCGAACGTAGCGGGCAGGGCCGCCGGTGTCGTCGTCAATGTCGGTCAGGGTAAATTGGGTGGCGAGGCGGGCGCGCAACAGCGACAGCGGCACATATTGATCGATGCGGCCCTCGCCGATGTCGCCCATCGGCATCACCTCGATCAGCGTCAGCGCCATGCCCTTGCCATGAGCCCATTGCATCAGCGCCGGAATCTCATCCTCGTTCAGGTTCTTCAGCGCGACGGCGTTGATCTTGACCGCGAGACCCGCGGCCCGCGCGGCCTCGATGCCGGCCAACACCTTGTCGAGATCGCCCCAGCGGGTGATGGCGCGGAACTTGGCCGGATCCAGCGTGTCGAGCGAGACGTTGATGCGGCGGACGCCGCAGTCACGCAGCTCGGCGGCGAAACGCGCCAGCTGCGAGCCATTGGTCGTCAGCGTCAATTCGTTCAGGGCACCGGTGTCGAGATGGCGGGAGAGCGAACGCACCAGCGACATCATGTTGCGCCGGACCAGCGGTTCGCCGCCGGTGAGGCGTAGCTTTCGCACGCCCTTGGCGATGAACGCCGAGCACAGCCGGTCGAGTTCTTCCAGCGTCAGCAGATCGGCCTTGGGCAGGAACGTCATGTCTTCGGACATGCAGTAGAAGCAGCGCAGGTCGCAGCGATCGGTGACCGATACCCGCAGATAGCTGATGGTTCGGCCGAACGGGTCGACCATGGCGGGCGAACCCTCGGTCGCAGATTTCAACAGCGGTACGTTCATTCAGATGGGCCTTGCCAATACACCTTGTTGCTGCGGAACCCTGTCGTTGCCGCGGAACCCCGTCAACCGCAGTCGGTTCGTGGGCTCAATGTAGGCATGACATCAGCCGCACACAATCGCGCGTTGCGTGCTGCAGCGCAGAGACGGTCAGCGCAGAGAAATGAGCGCAGATCAGCGGGGCGGCGGGGGGGCGGCTGTAGCCGGGAAGGGCGTGCCTGCGGCCGGAGCGGCGCCTGCCGCGGGCGCTGCGCCGGCTGCTGCCGCCGCGGGCTTGCGCTTTCTCAGCATTTTGCGCGGCGGCGGCTTTAGCGGCCGGAT
>JAQGJF010000036.1 GCA_028290765.1 Tardiphaga sp. | reverse complement strand
CTTGAAGAACGGCCGCGCCGCCTGGTCGTCCAGCACCCATTCATGCCAGGCCGGATCGCCGAACGACATGCAGCCGAAGCACAGTTTCGATACCTTGATGCCGGACGTTCCGTAACGGACATATTGCAAAGGCGCCTCCCGGTTTTGTTGTGCCGCCATTCAAGCGTTGGCAGTTCACCGCAAACCTCACATTTTTCGAAATGCCTTGCCAGCGTAAACGTACCCACGCGGGGTCGTCCCGGCATTCGCCGGGACGACCCGTTGACGGGAAGGGCCCTCGGATTGGGAACGCAACTCAGCCTCGGCGATTAACCTTCATATCAAGCATCGACATTTCATGCCGCGGGGCTCCCATTCACACCTTCGATTCCAAAGACACCGAGCAAGCCGATCTGCGCGGCGGCCGTTCACCGTGGTTTGCCGGCCTCGCACATGTGTTTCGGCCGCCGGTCACCGGCGATGTGCGCTGCGACGTGCTGATCGTCGGATGCGGCATCACCGGGTCGCTGATGGCGGAGCAGCTCACGCATCAGGGGCTCGATGTCGTGATCGTCGATCGCGAGCTTCCGGGCCGCGGCAGCACGGCGGCAAGCACCTCAATGCTGTTGTGGGAGATCGACAGATCATTGAGCGAGTTGACCAATGCCTACGGCTTTGAGCGCGCTACACGCGCTTACCACGCGAGCTTCCAGGCGGTCCACGGTTTGAAATCCCTAATGCAGCGGCTGGGGCTGCCGTGCGAGATGCGCGACAAGGATTCGCTCTATCTCGCCGCCGGCGATACAGCCGCGGAATTGATGGAGGAGCACGCGCTTCGCGCGCGGGCGGGCTTGCCGGGCAATTTCCTCGATCACAAGACGCTGCTGACCGAATTCGACATCGCCCGCGCCGGCGGCCTGCTGTCGCCCGGATCCGCGGATGCCGATCCGGTGCAACTGGCGGGAGGCCTGCTGCGAACCGCGGTGATGCGCGGGGCGCGCCTGCTCGAGGCCGAGACCGTCGCGTTCGACTCCGCATCGCATTCGGTCGGCGTCACGCTCAGGCACGGAGGCATGATCGAGGCGCGCCACGTCGTGCTGGCGACCGGCTATGTGATGCCCGGCATCGTTCAGGCGACGATTCAAAAGCCGTCGTCGAGCTGGGCGATTGCCACGCGGCCGCAACCGCAAAACATCTGGAACAACGCCGCGCTGATCTGGGAAGACAGCAAGGATTATCTCTATGCCCGGACCACCGCTACAGGCCGCATCATCATCGGCGGCGAGGACAGCCGGAAAATCATCGAACCGGATGCACGGGACGCCTTGATTCCGGACAAATCCCGTCGGTTGACCGAAAGGCTCGCAGCCCTCTGGCCGCGCGCCGAACCCGATATCGAATTTTGCTGGTCCGGCACCTTCGACACCACCGATGACGGTCTGCCATTGATCGGTCCCGTTCCCGACGCCAAAGGCGTATATGCCGCCTATGGCTATGGCGGCAACGGCATCACCTTCAGCTATCTTGCCGCACAATTGATCGGCGGGCTGATCGGGGGCTCGCACTCGCCGCTGCTCGAGGATTTCGCGCTGGACCGGGATGGGCCGGGAAGCCGGTGACGCGTCGTCCCGGCAAGGCCGGGACGACGCTGCGGCCCCGATTGACTCGCCCGCCGAGATTGTTAGCATACAAGTGAATTTTACCGCCCCAGACCAGGGTTCTGCCATGAAACCCGCGCCGTTCATTCGACATGTTCCCCGGACCGTCGAGGAGGTTGTCGACCAGCTTTCCGAATTCGCGCCGCTGGACGGCCGGATCCTGGCGGGCGGCCAGAGTCTGGTGCCGATCATGGCGTTCCGGATGGCGCGGCCGGCCCATCTGATCGACATCAACGAGGTCGAAGGCCTCGACCGGCTCAAGGTTGACGGGGATATTCTGTCGATCGGCGCGCGGGTGCGCCATGCCGCTTTCCACAGACCGGTGGTGGAAGGCCCGCTGGGGCAATTGCTGTCCTATGTCGTCCGCCACATCGCCCATTATCCGATCCGGATGCGCGGTACGTTTGGCGGCAGCCTCGCCCATGCCGACCCGTCCTCCGAATGGTGCCTGGTCGCGGCCACACTGGACGCCCGGCTGGTGGCGAAAAGCGTGCGCGGCGAACGCCTGATCGAGGTTGCCGATTTTCTCGAAGGCATCATGTCGACGTCGCTCAAGGAAGACGAGTTGCTGGCGGAAGTGCGATTGCCGCTGCTTTCCGCCGATACCCAATTCGGCTTCTACGAATTCAGCCGTCGCGCCGGCGATTTCGCGATGGCAGCAGCACTCGTCACCTATCGCGTCGTCGATGGTGTCATCGTCGAAGCCAGGGTGGGTATCGGGGGCGCGGAAGCGAACCCTCGCCGCATCAGCGAAGCTGAGGCCCGGTTGAATGGCAAGGCGCCTAACGCGGAAGTTTTTCGCGCGGCGGCGGAAGCGGCGGCCGACGCCGTCGATCCGCTCGAGGACATCCAGACCACGGGTGAATACCGCCGCGACCTGGTGCGCGCCGTCACGCGCCGCGCCCTGGAGCGCACCTTGCAATGACGGCTCACACCAAGGGCTCCGGAACGACATGGGTCGGACGGTCGATCCGGCGCATGGAAGACCCGGCCCTCGTCACCGGCCAGGGCCGTTTCACCGCCGATCTCAAGGCCACGCACTGGGTGCGCTTCGTGCGTAGCTCAGTCGCGGCCGGGCACATCGGGAAAATCACCGCACCGCCGGGCGCCCAGCTCGTCACCGCCGCCGATCTCAAGGCGCTGAAGCCGATCCGGCCGATGCTGCACAAGTTCAATTATGTTCCGGTCGGACAGCCTATACTCGCCGACGGCGTGGTCCGTTTTACCGGCGAACCGATCGCCGCGGTCTTTGCCGCGGCCAAGGATGAAGCGGAAGACCTCGCCGAACAGATCGAAGTCGAAATCGTTGAAACGACGGCGCTGGTCGATGGCCCAAGCGCCCTCCTGGAAGGCGCGCCACTGGTTCATGCCGAGGCCGCCGGCAATGTCATCGTCGAAGGCCGGATCACCACGCCCGGCTTCGATCAGGTGTGGAAAAGCGCGCACCGGATGATCCGCGTCGATGCCCGCTCCTACCGGCAGAACGCAACCCCGATGGAAGCCCGCGCCGGTCACGCCAGCTATGAAGCTTCAACCGGCAGGGTGACGCTGACCTGCACCACGCAAATGCCGCATCTGGCCCGCACCGCGATTGCCGATATCATCGGCATGCCCGAGGGAGATCTGCGCGTCATCGCCCCCGATGTCGGCGGCGGTTTTGGGCAGAAGATGTCGCTGGCACCGGAATATGTACTTCTGGTCTGGCTGGCGCGGCGCCTGCGCAGTTCCGTCGCCTGGACCGAAGACCGCCGTGAAAACCTGATCGCGAGCTTTCACAGCCGCGATCAGCACGTCCAGCTCGAAGGCGCTTTTGACGCCAATGCCAGATTGATCGCGCTTTCCGCCGACATCGTTGCCAATGTCGGCGCCTATTCCTGCTTCCCCACCACCTGCGGCGTCGAGCCGCTGATGGCGCTCGCGGAACTGCCGGGCCCGTACGATGTGCGCGCCTACCACAGCCGATCGCGCGGCGTTCTGACCAATACCTGTCCGATGGCGCCCTATCGCGGCGTCTCGCGACCCGTCATCACCCTGGTGCTGGAACGGCTGATGGACAAGGCCGCCGCCGCATTCGGGATCGAGCCGACCGAGATCCGCCGCCGCAACCTGATCGACAGATTTCCGTATACCTCGGCGACCGGGCTCGTATTCGACGACGGCAGCTACAAGGAAACCATGGAGATGGCGATCGAGGCCATCGACCTCGCCGCCTTTCGAAGGCGTCAGAAGCAGGCCCGCGACAACGGCCGTCATCTCGGAATCGGCTTTGCGACTTTTTCGGAGCGCACCGGCTACGGTAGCCCCGCCTTCGCCGCGCGCGGCATGGAGATCACGCCGGGCTGGGAAACCGTGCATCTGACCATCGACCCCTCCGGCTTCGTCGAGGCGCGGATCGGTTCTTCGCCCCATGGGCAGGGACTTCGCACCACGCTGGCGCAGATCATCGCCGATGAAATCGGCATCGATCCGCAGCACATCAGGATCGTGCATGGCGATACCGATCGCGCGCCCTATGGCTGGGGCACGTTCGCCAGCCGCTCGCTGGTCATTTCGGGAGGCGCCAGCCTGCTGGCCGCCCAAAAGATGCGCGCCAAGCTGA
Organism: Tardiphaga sp.; assembly: GCA_028290765.1. The sequence continues at coordinate 1,465 of JAQGJF010000036.1, read as the reverse complement.
TCAAGATCGCCAGCCACATGCTGGAGACATCCGCCGACGACATCACCCTGAAATCCGGCTCGGCGCAGGTGATCGGCACCGACCGTTCCATCACCATCGCCACCCTGGCGCGTGCCGCCTATCACCAGACCCATATCTTCAAAGGCGAGATCGAACCCGGCCTGACCGAGACCGGCAGCTACGATCCGCCGGGGACCTTTTCCAATGCCTGCCACGTCGCCATCGTGGAGGTCGATGTCGAAACCGGACGTGTCGATGTCGAAAAATTTTTGGTCGCCGAGGATGCCGGGCTGCTCGTCAATCCGATGATCGCCGACGGACAAGTCCATGGCGGCGTGGCGCAGGGCATTGGCAACGCCATCCTGGAAGAGATCATCTATGACGAAACCGGCAACATCCTGACCAGCACGCTGGCCGACTTCCTGCCCCCCACCGCCCACGAAATCCCACCGATCGAACTGCATCATATCGAAACCCTCACCGGCAATACGCTCACCAAGGCCAAGGGACTGGGCGAAGGCGGCGCCATCGGCGCACCGGCGGCGGTGATCAATGCGATCAACGACGCTTTGTCGCCATTCGGCGTCTCCATCGACGAGATGCCGGCAACGCCGCAACGGATTCGCGCGGCGTTGCGCAGCAGCGGAAGACTCCCATGAGCAACAAGGCTGACATCACCCTCACCATCAACGGCCGCGATCATTCGATTCTCGTCGAGCCGCGCAGAACCCTGGTGGACGCCATCCGCGAAGAATGCGGGCAGACTGGCACTCATATCGGCTGCGAGCATGGCGTCTGCGGCGCCTGCACGGTCCTGGTCGACGGCCAACCGGTGCGCTCCTGCCTGATGTTCGCGGTGCAGGCCGCCGGCAAAACCATCCGCACCGTCGAAGGCCTGGCCAAAGGCGACGAGATGCATCCGATGCAGCGCGCCTTCATGGAGCATCACGGCTTGCAATGCGGCTTCTGCACGCCGGGCTTTCTGATGCTGGCGGTCGGCGTGCTGGAGCGCGAACCCGATATCAGCGACGAGGACCTGGTCGATATTCTCTCCTCGAACCTCTGCCGCTGCACCGGCTATCAGAACATCATCAAGGCGGTCCGCGCCGCCGCCATCGAGATGCGGTTGCCGTGACGCGGAGTTCGGCCGCATGAGCGACGCCAAACCGAAATATGTCGGCCGCTCCGTGCTCCGCAAGGAGGACGGCCCGCTGCTGAGAGGCCAGGGCCGCTTTGCCGCCGACATCAATTTTCCGAACCAGTTGCACATGCGGGTGGTTCGTTCGACCTTTGCCCATGGCAAGCTTCTTTCCGTCGATCTGAAGCCGGCGCTGGCGATCCCGGGCGTGCACGCCGCATGGAGTTTTGCGGACGTCGCCGACATTCCGCCGATCGATTTTCGCCTGACAAAACTCGCCAGTCTCGCCGCCTATCGCCAGACTATTCTCGTTTGCGACCGCGTCCG
>JAQGJF010000125.1 GCA_028290765.1 Tardiphaga sp. | reverse complement strand
ATTTTGGGCTGCTGGATGAAAGACACTGACCCCGCCGCATTGGAGCAACTGCGGGATAGCGCCAAAGCCGACCTCGCCGCGACGAGCTTGGGCGAGGCTGTCAAGCTTTGTCTCGAGGCGACGGGCGCAGAGTCCCCAGGCCTCCAAACGAAACAAGATAACCTTTCCGCAACGACTGCTGCGTAATTCTCAATAGGATTGCAACCAGAAGATTCGGTGACAGTGCACTCAACCGGGCCACGCCTTTGCGGACGTCGATTGCGGTCAACGTCATTTCGTCATTTGCAATCCGAGGCATTCTCCCCCCGCTACGCCACCCTGTCACTGGCCTGTTTCGGCAGCGGCCCATCGTGCAGCTCGAGCTGCGCGAGCGGAACGGGTCGGCCAAACAGATACCCCTGCGCCAGGTCCGCACCGGCCTCGCGCATGTAGTCGAGCTGCTCTTCGGTCTCGATGCCCTCGGCCGTCGTCACGGTGCCGAGACCCCGGGCCAGCGCCAGCGCCGCGGCGACCACCGCCTTGCACTCCCGGCGGCGGAGCACGCCCTGGGTAAACGACTTGTCGATCTTGATCTTGTCGAACGGAAAAATCGTCAGGTAGTTGATCGCGGAGGAGCCGGCGCCGAAATCGTCGAGCGCCATCGAGATCCCGAGATCCTTCAGCCGCCGGATCGTCACCAGATGCGCCTCCTGGTTCTCCAGCAGAGCGGTCTCGGTGATCTCCAGCTCGAGCCGCTGGGGCGAAAGACCAGTCTCGATCAGGATGCGCAGGATGGTCTCGAACAGGTTCTCCCGCCGAAACTGCACCGCCGAGATATTGACCGCCACCTTGACATGCGCCGGCCAGCTCGCCGCGTCGCTGCAGGCCTGCCGCAGCACCCATTCGCCCAGCGGCACGATCAGCCCGGTCGATTCCGCAAGCGGGATGAACTGGTCGGGCGCGATCAGGCCCCGCGTCGGATGCCGCCAGCGCACCAGCGCCTCGGCCCCGCACAGTTGCCGCGTGTCGACCGCGACCACGGGCTGATAATGCAATTCGAATTCGCCGCGCGCGATGGCATGGCGCAGTTCGCTCTCCGCCAGCTTCTGGGTCTGGGCGAGTTTCAGCATGTCATCCTGAAAAATCCGGAAATCGTTTCGGCCGTTGGCCTTGGCGTCGTACAGCGCAAGGTCGGCGCTTCTGAGCAGTTCCTCGGATTCGATCCCGTGCTCCGGCGCGAGCGCCATGCCGATGCTGATTCCGACGCCGGCTTCGTGGCCGTTCAGATCGAACGGCCGGGTAATGGCGCCGATGATCCGCAGCGCCAGCGCGGTTGCGCTCTGGTGCTGATCGGCCCCGCCCTCCTGGATGATGGCAAACTCGTCGCCGCCGAGGCGGGCGAGCACGTCGACGTCGCGAATTTCGGCCTGCAGGCGCTTGCCCACTTCCACCAGCAACAGGTCACCGGCCAGATGACCGCGGGTGTCGTTGACGGCCTTGAATTTATCGAGGTCGAGCATCATCACGGTGAATGCCCCGCCGTTTCGTTTGAGCCGCACGCTCGCCGCTTCGAGCCTGGCATTGAACTCGGCCCGGTTGGCCAGTCCGGTCAGCCCGTCATGCCGCGCCAGGTGAACGATCTCGGCCTCGGCACGGCGCCGCTCGGTAATGTCCTCATGGGTTGCCAGCCAGCCGCCGTCCGGCATCGGTTTGCGGGTCACCAGCACGAAGCGCCCGTCGGCGAATTCGTCGACCCGGCTCGACATCGCGTCTTTCGGCAGTTGCCCGAGCGCGGCGATCTTCGCCCTGGCGGCGGAATCGCTGCTGTCTCCGTTGAGAATGCCGCGATGGATCCGATCGGCGATGATCGCGTCGTGAGGTGTTCCCACCTTGAGCAGATCCGGCGGCAATTGGTAGAGATGCGCATAACGTTCATTCCAGACCACCAGCCGCTTCCGGCCGTCGAACATGCACAGTCCCTGCGTCATGTTGCTCAGCGCCGCATCGAAATGCATGTTGATCCGTTCGAGACGCTGCTTGTCCAGCGCCAGCCGCCGCTGTGACGATCGATGTTGCCGCGACAGCCGCCGGACGATGAGCGCCAGCATGACGGCGATGACGATCGCCGACAGCCCGGCGGCGACGATCAGGCTTCTGGTTTGCGCCCGCCAGTCGGCGAGCGCCGAGGCGACGGTCGTCGTCGCGAACACCGATAGCGGAAAACGCGACAGGCTCCGGGTCGCGAGCAGCCGCTCCTCGCCGTCGATCGGGCTGACCAGCCGCACGCTGCCGTGCTCGGCATCGAACACGGTCGGCCGGGACAAAGCCGGCTTGAAATTTCGTCCGATCATGGCTTCGACGTGGGGAAAGCGCGCGATCAGCGTGCCATCGCGATGGTTCATGGAAATCGACGCATCCTGCCCCAGCGCCACGGTCGAAAAGAACTCCTCGAATCTCTCGGGCGCGATCGCCCGCGAAATCACCCCCAGAAATTCTCCCTTCGGCCCGACCACCTTGCGGGCGACGACCGTGCGCCAGCCGCCGGAATAGCGGCTGCGCACCATCTCGACCTGGCTCTGTCGCACGTCCGGGCTTGATTTGAGCGCCTTGTAGTAGGCGCGGTCGGCGATGTTGACGTAGGGCACCACAGGGCCGTTGGACGAATTGATCAGGATCCCGTCGGCGTCATAGATGTTGATGCCGGCGATTTCGGAAGCCCCGCTGACCTTGGCCTCGATCAGCAGGTGTGTTTCGCTGGTGGAGAGTTCGCGCCTGAAATCGTCCGGCGAGACGATGCCGACCGCATGCATGTGTTTGATGAGGTCGTCCAGCGGGACCTGGAGATCGTCAAGCTGCTGGTCGAAGTGCCGCGCGAGCAGGAAGACGGTGTTTTGCAGCTCGCGTTCGCTGCTCTCGAGCGCCCGATCGCGGAAATTGCTGACCGTCACCGCGGTGCCGACCGCGATCGCCGCAACCAGCAACACGCCGCAGGCAACCAGCCAGCGTACAGGATCGCGCCGGCCCGCCGCCTCGCCGTCCGGCAAATCCCTGGTTTCGACCGCCGCGTCCCGGCGGCCAAAAAAGCCTGCGCGCAACATCGCCTCTTCCCCCGGGGACGATCAATACAGGCCCGGGTGTGCAAGCCACGTTAGCAGACGCGGTTACGCAATGGTTAAACCGCCGGCGGCGCTGCCGGCGTGTGACTCTCGCTTCGTCACGGCCGGGCTCCGTCCCGGCCATCCACGCCTTAATGCGTTGGTGGATGCCGTGACGCTCACCAGCTGTCGTTTTCCGCCTTGTTCCGCCTTGCCCCTCTCGCACCTTCAGAGATAGCTTGAAAGCATTGGCCGGCCGCTCGGCAACGATCGCTTTATCGCCGCCATCGAGCGACGGACCGGGCGCACCCTCAAGCAGCGCAAGCGAGGGCCAAAGCCGACGGACGACGGAGACGAGTAAGGAAGGTGGTAGCGAGTTTGCGGATAATTAAGTGCACTGCCACCGTAATTCGTGGTGCCCGGCCACGCCAGGCCTAACCGTTCGCCTCGCCACGTTTTCAATGCTCTCCGGAAGCAAGAACATCGGATATCGATGCGATCGAGACGGGATGACCGGCGAGCCACGTTTCGCTCTCTGCAAGGTGCGTGTAGCTTTCCGCCATGCGCAACAACCGCTTGCGGATCTCGTCGTCGGGTTCATGGCCGGCACGCTCGGTCAATTCCGCCGCGCGCCTGAGGAGTTCCTTGGGATCGGGCATGGATAGGTATCCTTCTTGT
>JAQGJF010001140.1 GCA_028290765.1 Tardiphaga sp. | reverse complement strand
GCTCGCGGCCCTGGGGCGGCTGGTGGCGGGCGTCGCGCACGAAGTCAACAATCCGGTGGGGATCAGCCTGACGGTGGCGTCATCGCTGGAGCGAAAGATTGCCATGTTCGCCGAGGAAGTCGCGCGCGGCGAGTTGCGCCGCTCCAGCCTCACCGAATTCGTCGAATCCAACCGCGACGCCGCGTCGCAACTGGTGGCCAATCTCAACCGCGCCGCGGAACTGATCCAATCGTTCAAGCAGGTCGCCGCCGACCGCAATTATTCCGATCAGCGCGTCTTCGACCTGGCCGATCTGACCGAGCAGGTCGTGATGAGCCTGAAGCCGGGCCTGCGAAAACAGAACCTCGCGCTGTCGGTCGATTGCGACCCCGATCTGACCATGAACAGTTTTCCTGGTCCCTATGGCCAGGTGCTCACCAACCTGTTCTTCAATTCGGTCGCGCACGCGTTTCCCGACGGCAAGGGAGGCGCGGTCAAGATCAAGGTGCAGGCGTTCGGTGAGGATCAGGTCGAGATCCTGTTCACCGACGATGGATGCGGCATGAGTCCCGACGTCAGGCGGCGCGCCTTCGATCCGTTTTTTACCACACGGCGCGATCAGGGCGGCACCGGGCTCGGCCTTCACATCGTCTACAGCATCGTGACGAATCGCTTGGGCGGCCGAATCCATCTCCATTCCGAGCCCGGCGAAGGCACGCGGATCCAGATCGTCCTGCCGCGGGTGGCACCGATGGAAATGGCGGCGGAGTAGGGAGAAGCGAATAGGGAGTGGGGAATAGCGAGCAAAGAAGCTTCATTCGCTATTCGCTATTCCGCTTCTCCCTAATCGCTGTCGGCGAGCTTCTTCAGCGTGGCCTTGAAAATCTGGCTTGCCTTGCCGACCAACGCAGTTCCGCTCATCACCGCGGCGGTATCGGTGTACGTTCCGGAGACGCCGATGCCGACAGGACTGGGACCACCGAACAGCGGATTCACGTCGGGGCTGCGGGTATGGCTCTGGACCAGGACCTCGCCTTTGAAGGCATTGCCGTTGACGGTGTAACTGCCGGTATAAAATAAATAGGCGTCGCCGCCGAGGATCTGGCCGTTCCGGAACAGAATCACCCCGCTGCCCTTGCCCGAACGGCCATCGAGCAGATCGACGTGGATCGAATACAGTCCGTTTTTCATAATGTCCCGGTTGCAGGTGTCCCGCCTGCAGAGCGCCTAGCCTGTTATGCCAAAGTCGGCGGAGCTGCGTCAACGTGAGAGGTTGGCAAGGCGCTCCGCATCGCTTCCGGCGGTAGCGCGGGATGCGACATGACAGACATGTGACACGGCTCCCGCAAGCGGCCGACCTGTGGCGAATACCAGCAGAAGGTTCCCGGGCAAAGTTGGCCCACTAAATGCATGGTCATTGCACCACTGGTCTGAGGGGACTGGAGCAAGATGCAAGTGAGCGACTGGATCAAATCTGGCGCGGATGCGCCATGTGCACGTGACGACAAAGATAACAAACGGAAAGATCGAAAGCGCCGAAAAACGCCCGGCCTATTCAATGTTTCGATGACGGTGGCGCTCGCGGCGCTGCTGTCGGCGCCGTGGCTGCATCTCGGTTATGCCCGCGATGACGGCCGCTATGCCAACAGCAATCCCGAATTGAAAGCCTGGTTCGACAGCCTGAAAAGCGGAAAGGGACCTTGTTGTTCCGATGCCGACGGCACCGCCTTGAGCGACGTGGATTGGGAATCCAGCAGCGGCCATTACCGCGTGCGGCTCGAAGGTCAATGGATCGACGTGCCCGACGATGCGGTCATCACTACGCCCAACCGCATTGGCCGCACCATGGTGTGGCCGATGTACCGCGACGGCAAGATCACGCCGCGATGCTTCATGCCGGGCAGCATGACCTGAGTTTTGCGGCGGTTCGCGGTTTCGGGCCGAGCACGGATTTTAGACGTTGCTGCGCGCAATCGCGCTTGGCACCCTGCTGCTCGGTTCAAAAGCCGACGTCGGTTGTATCACGCTACCGCGTCGTTACGAGCGCTGCGGCGAATCGCCTGCGGCGGTTGCCCGAAAGCGCGCAGGAACGCGCGGCGCATCCGCTCGCGGTCGGCGAAGCCGGTTTCCATCGCGATGAAGTCGATCGGGTGCCGGCTTTGCTCCATCATCAACCGCGCCGCTTCGACGCGAAGATTCTCCACCGCCTTGGCCGGGGGCTGGCCGGTCTCGGCTCGAAACGCGCGGCTGAACTGCCGAGGGCTGAGATTAGCCGCCTTGGCGAGTTCTTCGACCGACAACGGCGCCCGCAGATTTTGCCGTGCGTAGGTCAGGGCGCTCTGAATCCGGTCGGATTTGGCGTCCATCTCGAGCAAGGCAGAGTGCTGCGACTGGCCGCCCGCCCGCCGATGTGAAACGACAAGCATCCTGGCGACGCTGCGGGCGACGTCGGCGCCTAAATCCTTCTCGACCATGCCGAGTGCAAGATCGATTCCTGCGGTCGCGCCGGCGGATGTCCAGACCTGCCCGTCGATGATGAAGATCTTGTCCTCGTCCATTTTAATGCCGGGATACTGCGACTGCATCTCGCGCGCATGAGCCCAGTGGGTGGTGGCACGGCGTCCATCCAGGATGCCGGCATCGGCGAGCGCAAACGCTCCCATGCAGATCGCCGCCAGCCGGCGCGACGATGTCGCGGATTTCCGGAGAAATGCGATCAGTGCCGGGGATGTCGGCATAATCGTGTTGCCACCTCCGACGATGACGGTGTCGTAGCTCACGTCGTCGAATGGCCTGGTGTCGATCGTCGTGCCAAGCGAACTCCGGACCAACCCGCCGGTCTCGGACAACACGCTCACTTCGTAGAGCTCTTCCCCGGCAATCTTGCCGGCGAATTCAAACGCGGCGAGCGCGGCCACGCTCATGAACTGGAAGCCGGGGACGGCGACAAAGGCGATGCGCTGGGCGGTTGTTGATGGCATAATTAGTTGCATATACGACATTTGAGACGCTAACAAGGCAGCCTAGGTTCTCCGTACTTTCAAAACCCCACGGAGAAACATCATGACGAACCAAAACAGCAAGGGAACCGCCCTCATTACCGGTGCTTCCGGCGGTATCGGCGCCGTTTATGCGGGTCGACTGGCGCATCGCGGCTACGATCTGGTCCTGGTGGCCCGGAACGGCGATCGGCTCGGCGCGCTCGCCAAGCGGCTGGTCGCCGCAACCGGGCGTTCGGTCGAGACGATCGCGGCCGATCTCACCGACAAGGCCGCGATCGGCAAGGTCGAGGCCGTGCTCCGCAACGACGCGCGCCTCACCATGCTGGTCAACAATGCCGGCTTCGGCGCGACCGCTCCGCTGCTCCAGGCCGATTTGGCCAGGATGGAGGAGATGATCGCCATCAATGTCGGCGCGCTCACCCGGCTGACCTACGCCGCCGCACCCGGCTTTGTCGCGCGGACCAACGGCACCATCATCAACATCGCCTCGATGGTTGCGATCGCGCCGGAAGTCCTCAACGGCGTCTTTGGTGGCAGCAAGGCGTTTGTCTTGGCCTTCAGCCAGTCGCTGCATCACGAACTGTCTGCAAAGGGCGTCCGCGTCCAGGCGGTGCTGCCT
>JAQGJF010001122.1 GCA_028290765.1 Tardiphaga sp. | reverse complement strand
TCCGACTATGCGACCACCGGCGACGGCTTCGTCGCGGCGCTCCAGGTGCTTGCGGTGGTGCAGAAGCACGGCCGTCCGGTCTCGGAGGTCTGTCATCGCTTCGAGCCGTTGCCGCAGGTGCTCAAGAACGTGCGCTATCGCGCCGGCAAGCCGCTCGACGACATCGATGTCAAGTCGGCGATCAGCGCCGGCGAGAAACGGCTGGATGGCCAGGGGCGGCTGTTGGTGCGCTCGTCAGGTACCGAATCGGTGATCCGCGTCATGGGCGAGGGCGACGACCGTATCCTGGTCGAGGAGGTCGTCGACACCATCGTTTCCGCGCTCGGCCACGCCGCGGCGGCCTGATCGCACCGGAGCGTTTTCCGGCGAGACAACGCGTCAAAATAACGATTCTGGAGCCTTTTCCGTTTCAGAAAAGGCTCCAGGCGCAACGCAGCCATTAGCTATTGATGCTGGTCGGGCGGACGCCGGCATCGTAGGACGGGCGCATTGCGCCTCCCAATTCCGGATTAAGGTTTTGAACAAGCCCGTCATCGTCAACGAGGAAACGCTGGTTGCGCCGGTCGTCGTACCGGACGTCAATTCAGGTTCCGCCACCGCGGCGGTGGCAGGGCCGGCCTATATCGTGCTCGGCGGCATCAGCCTTTCGCATTTTCTCAACGACACCATGCAGTCGCTGATTCCTTCGGTGTATCCGCTGCTGAAGGACAGCTATGCGCTGGATTTCTCGCAGATCGGATTGATCACGCTGGCGTTCCAGTTCACCGCGTCGCTGCTGCAGCCGGTGGTCGGACACTTCACCGACAAGAAGGCGCAACCGTTCTCGCTCGCCATCGGCATGGGCTTTACGTTTTTCGGACTGTTGCTGCTCAGCATTGCCCAGCAATATCTCGTCATCCTGGTTGCGGCGTCGCTGGTCGGTCTCGGTTCGGCGGTGTTCCATCCGGAGTCGGCGCGGATCGCGCGGCTGGCGTCGGGCGGTCGCTATGGATTCGCCCAGTCGGTGTTTCAGGTCGGCGGCAGTTTTGGAACGTCGATGGGGCCGCTGCTGGCGGCGCTGATCGTGATGCCGTTCGGACAGCCGAGCATCGCCTGGTTTTCGTCGATCGCCTTCCTGGCGATCGTGATCCTGTGGCAGATCGGGCGCTGGTATCAGCCGCAGATCACGACCAAAAAACCGGCGCCGCTCAAGGCCCATCCGGACGCGCCGAGTTCGCGGCGCGTCGTGGTCGCGCTCGTCGTCCTGGTGGCGCTGCTGTTCTCCAAGCAGCTCTACGTGTCCAGCCTGTCGAGCTATTACATTTTCTATCTGATTGAACGCTTCGGCGTCTCGACCCAGGCCGCGCAATTCTATCTGTTCATTTTCCTGGCCGCCAATGCGGTGGGGGCCTTCCTGGGCGGACCGCTGGGCGACCGGTTCGGCCGCAAATATGTGATCTGGTTCTCGATCCTCGGCGCGCTGCCGTTTACGCTGGCGCTGCCGTTTGCGGGTCTGTTCGCCAGCGCGGTGTTGTCGGTCGTGATCGGCCTCATTCTCTCCTCGGCCTCGTCGTCGATCATCGTGTTCGCGCAGGAACTGATGCCGCACCGGTTCGGCATGATTTCCGGCGTCTTCTTCGGCGTCGCGTTCGGCATCGGCGGCCTCGGCGCCGCCGTGCTCGGCAAGGTCGCCGATCACATGGGGATGCCGTTCGTCTACCAGATCTGCGCGGTGCTGCCGGCGATCGGGCTGCTCGCGGTGTTCCTGCCGAAAATGCCCAAAGCGGCGAACTAGACCAACGTTTCCGAAGTTCGAATCATATCGGTCCGTCGCAAGCATTAACAACAGCCGTCATTCCGGGGCGCGTGTGACGCGCGAAGCGCGGCATGAGCGAGCCCGGAATCCATAACCACCGCAGGGGTTATGGATTCCGGGCCTGCGCTCCGACCGGCTATGCCGGCCGGAACACATCCCGGAATGACGAAAGATAGATTTCATGGAATCGCTCGTCTAGTTCGCCGAAGGTGCTCAGAGCGGCGAACTAGTTCGCCGAAGGTGCTCAGAGCGGCGAACTAAGTTCGCGGCGGAATCAAACAATTAGCGATCCAGCCTCCGCTCCGGAGCGGGCTGTCATTGGCCGACAAAGGCTACGATATGGCGTTCTGGCTCTAAAGAAGTCCAGGCCCTAGGCAGCATCCTGGATGTCGAAGCGAGCCACCTTGCCCTCTCGAAGACGGAAAACGTGTCCGACCGTCTTGTCTTTAAGCCCGTGCGTCTGCCCCTGGAGCGGTTTGCCTTCGAGATCGCGGATGGACTGCCGGACCTCTGCGATGATCGCGCCATCCGCAGTTCGATGAAAGCCCACAGGCTCGACGTGCGGACTGACCATGGTCCACTGGCGTGTCCAGTACGCGCGTACGGCCTCGCGGCCATGGACGTGGCCACCATCCATACCGTTGGCCCAGGCGACATCATCGGTGAGCGCGATCAGCACGCCGTCGATGTCCCGCGCGTTGAAGCGATCGTAGATGCGTTGAAGGATTTTGATGTCATCGTCCATGGGGTCTCTCCTTGCATGGTGCGGGTGTTGCGTTAGAGGCTGACTTGATTTACATATGCACGTATGTACCAAGGCGACGGGTGGTGCAAGGGGGAGGTGCGATGGACCTGGATGTGCTCTCGACGCCTGGGCACCTGATCAGTCTTGCGGCGCGCGGGTTCGCCCGCCTCAGCGAAGCGCGGCTCAAGCCGCTTGGCTTCGGCGTCGGGCATTTGCCAGTGCTGGTCGCGCTTCAGGATGGCCGGGCAAGCACGCAACGTGATCTCGCCCGCTTCGCCAAGATCGAGCAGCCGCCGATGGCACAGATGCTCGCCCGCATGGAGCGGGACGGGCTGATTCA
>JAQGJF010001118.1 GCA_028290765.1 Tardiphaga sp. | reverse complement strand
CGTCTGCTGCTGCCGCGCTCGTCCGATGGAATCGAGACCGATCCCGTCACCTTCTTCCACGTCACCGAGGCGATCGCACGGGCCGATGCCTCGACCGCGTGGTGTCTCGGCCAGGCCGGCGGCTGCGCCATGTCGGCGGCCTATCTCGATCTGCCGGTGGCGCAGGCGATCTTCGGCGACGACCCAAAGGCGGTGCTGGCCTGGGGGCCCGGGCCCAAGGCCAAGGCGATCGAATGCGACGGCGGCTACAGGGTGACTGGCGCGTGGGCCTTTGCCTCCGGCGGCCGGCATGCCAGCTGGCTCGGTGCGCATTGCCCGATCACCCAGGCCGACGGCTCGCCAAGACTCGATGCCGACGGCCGGCAGGCGGAGCGCACCATGCTGGTGCGTACCGAGAACGTCACATGGACCGACATCTGGAACACCGTCGGCCTGCGCGGCACCGCCAGCGACCAGTTTGCGCTGGATGATCATTTCGTCCGCGCCGATCATTCGATGACCCGCGATTTCGAGAAGGAGCGCCGCGAGACCGGCCCGCTCTACCGCATGAGCGCCGGCAATTGCTTTCAGATCGGCTTTGCCGGCGTCGCCTGCGGCATTGCGCGGGGCGCGCTCGACAGTTTTGTCGATACCGCCCGCAACAAGGTGCCGTTCGGCATGCGCAGTCCGCTGCGCGACAATGCCGTCACCCAGTCCGGCCTGGCCCAGGCCGAAGTCAATCTGCGCGCCGCGCGGGCCTTCGTGCTGCAATCGATGGCGGAGATCTGGAAGGATCTGTGTGCCGGCGCCACCATTTCGGTCGAACAACGTGTTACCATCCGCATGGCCTCCACCAACGCCATTGCCAAGGCCCGCGAGGCGGTCGATTTCGCCTATCATGCGGCGGGCGCCACCGCGATCTTCGAGAACCACCCGCTGGAACGCCGCTTCCGCGACATGCACACCGTGACCCAGCAGTTGCAGGCCCGGTCCAGCCATTTCGAAACCGTTGGCGCCTGGATGATGGGCGCCGCCAGCGACCTCACCTTCGTCTAAAGGAGCACCCCATGCCACTCGGTCAACTGCAGCACTACACCATCGAGCCCTCCGACCTCGAAGCCACCAAGGACTTTTACTGCGACGTGCTCGGCCTCGAGAATGGCGACCGCCCGCCGCTCAATTTTCCCGGCTATTGGCTCTATTCCGGTGGCGTCGCCACCGTGCACCTCATGGGCCAGCGCCAGCCCCGCGAAGGCATCGTGATCCGCGGCACCGAAAAGAAGTTTTCCGACACCAACCGCCTCGACCACATCGCCTTCGCCGCCACCGACCCCGACGAGATCCGCCAGCGCCTGCAGTCCAGGAACGTGAAGTTTCGCGAGCAGATCGTGCCACGCACGGGGGATACGCAGTTTTTTCTGTATGACCCGGACGGGGTGGGGGTGGAGCTGAATTTTCCGAAGGGGTGACTGGCGCGACCTGCAAGGGAAACCTCATGGTGAGGAGGCGCTTCTTCAGCGCCGTCTCGAACCATGGGCCGCGCGGCCATCCTTCGAGACGCGCGCAAGAGCGCGCTCCTCAGGATGAGGACCTCCCTTGGAGGAAAACGACACCGACTTAACTCAAAGAGTAATCCTGCTCGAAGATAAGCCTGCCCTACCCCGCCGCCGCGTTCTTCCCGAACCGCCGCTCATAGGCCCGGATGTAGGCCTCCGGCGACGGCTTCAGATGGCGCCTTGTCAGGTCAACCAGGTCGTCGCGACGTGACGCGCGCAAGGCCTTGATCATGTCGAGATGATCGCGACGGGCCTGGTCGAGCGATTGCGGGAAGGCGTGCGCATAGGAGCGGATGCCGTAGACCTTTTGTGCCAACAGATCGATGGTCTCGATCAGGCAGGCATTGCCGCACAGGCCGAACAGCAACTGGTGAAAACTGAGGTTGCTGTAAAACACCGTCAGCAGATCGCCGGCGGCGACGGCGGCGGAATGTTGCCGCTGCAATTTCACCAGTTTTTCGATATCCTTCGGTGCGACCGGAAACGAGATGGCGCGGACCGCCATGACCTCGAGTTCTTCGCGAACCGCGTAGATCTCCATCACCTCCACGGGCCTCAACCCGCGGACCTGCGCCCCCCGATTGGGAATGCGCTCGACCAGGCCCTTCTTTTCCAATTCGAACAGCGCCAGCCGGACATCGCCGCGATGGGTGTCGAACTGCTCGCACAGATCCTGCTCGACCAGGCGCTCCTTCGGCTGGCGCCGCCCGAGCACGATATCCTCCTCGATGGCCCTGGCGATGACGAAGGCCGCCGCGGGTTCTCGCGCCGATACAGCCGGCTCGATGTTGCGCGATGGCGGCTTGGTGATCTTGCGGGCGCTGCTCGATTTTCCGGCGGTCATCCTCGCAGACTACGTCGTCCGCCGGCAATTTCAACACGGAAGATAATCTCGTAATCCATATTGTAAACAATTTGGATCGCGCCTACGCTGCCGGCAAGCGCGGGACAGACAACGTACCCAATCGCGCATCGGGAGGACAACGACATGAAAAACCATGGTGGATCTTCTGCGTCTCCGAAAAAGTCAAAGCGGCACAGCCGCCGGGAATTCCTGCTCAGGACCGGGGGTGGTGCACTCGCCTTCGCCGCCATTCCGACCATCGGCCGCGCCGCGGACACCGTCAATATCGGCGCGCTCTACCCCACCACCGGCAGCATGGCGCAGATCGGCGTCGGCTGCGTCGCCGCTGCCAGGCTCGCGGTCGAAATGGTCAATGAAACCGGCGGCATCAAGTCGCTCGGCGGCGCTAAGCTCAATTTGATCGTTTCCGACGTGCAGAGCGACACCACGGTGACGCGCACCGAAACCGACCGGCTCATCACCGGCAACAAGCTCTCGGCGATCCACGGCTGCTACGCCAGCGCCCTCACCATGATCGCCAGCGAAGTCGCCGAGCGCGCCAAGGTGCCGCTGATCACCGGCTCCAGTTCAGATCAGCTCAACAAGGGCCGCACCTACACCTTTACGCCGTTTGCGCGTGCCTCGCAGTTCGCCCGCGCGCAGCTGCAAATGGCCAAGCTCGTCAGCGACGCGCCGAAGGTCGCCGTCATCTTCGAGAATACCGCGTTCGGCACCTCGACCTCGAACGGCCTGAAGGAACTAGCGCCGGCCGAAG
>JAQGJF010001114.1 GCA_028290765.1 Tardiphaga sp. | reverse complement strand
GATCTGTTCGTCCGGCCCGAACAGCTCCGGATCGTCGAACCAACCGATCCTTGTGCGACAGTAGGTGCGGTCGGCGCTCAAATCTACCAGGGCGGGCACGTCGATATTCATGTCGCGTGCATGGAAGCCGCCGGTGGCCGGCTGCTGGTGCGATCGGGCGGGCACGATGCGATCACGCGCTGGCCCATTGGCGCGAAAGTCGGTATTTCAATCGGCACGGATGAGGGCGTGGCATTCGCGCCGGACTAGGATGGGATGAATGGGCAAGGGAGCACTGGCGCTATTGGTGCGCGGCAGTACCGAAAACTGGGCACCGGAGCGGTGGAAGCGGCGTTTCGCCGATGTCTGCGCGGATCGGCGCGTCGCGCTGCTGCCGGAGGAGGCGATCGATCCCAATGATGTGAGCTATGCCGCGGTCTGGAAGCCGGCCGAAGGCGCGCTCGCGGCGTTTCCCAATCTGCGCGTCATTTTCAATCTGGGTGCCGGTGTCGATGCCTTGGTGGCCGATCGTAGCCTTCCGAAGGTGCCGATCGTCCGCGTCGCGATCGACGATCTCACCGGCCGGATGACGGAATATGTCGTGCTTCATGTCCTGATGCATCACCGCCAGCAGTTCTATCTGTGGGATTGCCAGCGCCATAGAAAATGGGAACCGAAATTCCAATGGGCGGCGGGCGCCATTACGGTCGGTATCATGGGGCTGGGCGTGCTCGGGCTGGATGCCGCCCTGGCTCTCAAGCATCTCGGATTTCGTGTGGTGGGCTGGAGCGCCAGTCCGAAACAGCTCGACGGGATCGAGTGTTTTTCGGGTGAAGACGGCTTTGAGCCGTTTCTGCAGCGAACCAATATTCTAGTTTGCCTGCTGCCGCTGACGGACCGCACGCGGCATATCCTCAACCGGAAGGTCTTCGCCAAGCTCGATCGGAGCAGCCCGCTCGGAGCGCCGGTCCTGATCAATGCCGGACGGGGCGGCTTGCAGATCGAGGCGGATATTCTGGACTGCCTGAACGATGGCACGCTGGGCGCCGCCACGCTCGACGTTTTCGAGGCCGAGCCGTTGCCGCAGGACAGTGCGCTGTGGACTCATCCCAACGTGATCGTGACGCCGCACAATGCGGCGGACACTGATCCGGACGCCATCTCCCGCTTCATCGCCGGCCAGATCGAAAGATTTGAGGCCGGTGGTGCGCTGGAGAATGTTGTCGAGCTTGCGCGCGGATACTGAGGATTCAAAGCCCGATAGGTGTCGCCAGTTCCGTCATTGCGAGCGAAGCGACTGCTTCGTCGCAAGAGCTCCTCGCAATGACGGGGTGACGGGGGTGATCGATCTCGATACATCCCTTCTGGCGGCTTTGCTGTCTTAACTTACACAATCGCCTTCAAATAAAGGCTGGGATCGAAATATTTACTCGCTGGCGTAAAATCTTTGATGTTGGCGTTGGCCATGAAGAAGTCGGTGGTCTGCTGCAGCCAGTTGGTGACGGTGCCGTCGGAATACATCCGCTTCCATTCGCGCGAGGTGAACATCTTCTGGGCCTTGAATTGCTCCTGAATGTCGGCGAGCGGCGCCTGGCTGTAATGGGCTTTCTGCAGCGCCTCGATCGCCTCATTGCTGTGCGCGACGATGTGATCGTTGGCTTCCGCCCAGCCCTTGATGAGCTTGGACAGGGTCTCCTTGTTGGCCTCGAAATAGTCGTTGCTGGCGGCCCAGCCGCCGATGATGGCGGCCTGCGGGTAATAGGCCGAGGCGTCGGCGAGCTTGACGGCGCCGGGAACCTTGTCCCGCACGGTGATGTTGAACGGCACCCACAGCGCCACGGCCGGAACCGCGCCGGAAATGAACGACGTCACCGCCGCCGGCATCGTCTGGTTCAGGAGTTCGACCTCCTTCGGGTCGACCTTGTTGGCGCGCAGGGCCTTGTCGAGGAAGACATGCGCGGTGGTGCCGGTCGCGGTGGCGATGCGTTTGCCCTTCAAATCGTCGAAGGACTTGATGCCCTGGTCGCCGCGAACCCAGAGCTGGGCGGTTGCCACTTCGATGTCGTTGATGAGGAAGACCTTGCCTTGCCCGCGCGCGGGGAAGTTCGACAGCACCGCCCCGGTCGAGAGCACATCGAGGCTGCCGCCGATCAGGGCCTGAAAGATCTCGAGTCCGGTGTTGAATTGGCGCAATTCGAGGTCGAGACCCTGTCTGTCGAACATGCCCTGGTCCATCCCGGTCCAGATCTGACCGTCGACGGCGACGGTGTGCAGATAGCCGACGCGAAGTTTTGTTTTGTTCTGTGCTATGGCGGGGGTGGCGAGTGCGCCCAATGCGAGGCCTGCGGTTGAGGCGAAAAATTGTCTGCGATCCATGGCGATGTCCTCCGGTGTTTTATGATTTATTCCGAAAACGAGATCGGGCGGGCCTGGGCCTGCTGCAGGCGATATTCATTCATGACGAGGTCGCGGATGCGGCTGCGCAACTCGCCGAATTCAGGACGCTCCTGGATCTTCTCGTCGCGCGGATAGGCGAACGGCACCTCGATGATTTCCTTGATGCGAGCCGGACGCGCCGTAATCACCACGATCCGTGAGGCGAGATAGATCGCTTCCTCGACCGAATGGGTGATCAACATGACGGTCTTGTTTTCCGCGGCCAGCACCTGGAGCAGGAGGTTCTGCATGTTGGAACGCGTCTGCGCGTCGAGCGCACCGAATGGCTCGTCCATCAGCAGGAATTGCGGCTTGACCGCGTAGGCCCGCGCGATCGCCAGGCGTTGCCGCATGCCGCCGGACAGATGTTTCGGATAGGAATTGGCGAAATCCGAAAGTCCCATCAGCGCCAGATAATGGTCGCAGATCTCGGCCTGCTCGCGATCCTGAACTCGGTTGGCCTTCAACTGCAATCCGAAGGCGATGTTTTGCTTCACGGTGAGCCAGGGAAACACGCCGTATTCCTGGAAGATGACGCCGCGTTCGGGACCGGGGCCGGAAACTTCATGACCGTCGAACAACACCTGTCCGCCGGTGGGTTTCTGGAATCCCGCCAGCATGCTCATCATGGTGGTCTTGCCGCAGCCCGAGGGTCCGATCACGGCAATGAAGTCGCCGTCATGAATGTCGTAGGTCACGTCGTCGACCACCTGCAGTCTGCCTTTGGGCGTATCGAACGACAGCGACACGCGGTCGAAGCGGACGCGGCACGGCTTTGGGCTGGCGAACGAATTCATGCGGCGGCCCTTTCCTGCCAGACCAGCAGGCGCGCGCTGATCCTTCTTAAGGCAAGGTCCATGATCAAGGCGATGCAGCCGATGCAGATGATGCCGACATAGATCGTATCGAGCAGGAAATAGGTCGAGGCATTCTGGATCATGGCGCCGAGCCCCCGCTGCGCCGCGATCAACTCCGAGGCCACCAGTGTCGCCCATGCGACCCCCAGCGCCACGCGCAGCGCGGTGAGGATATGCGGCACGGTCAGCGGAATAATGACCTTGCGGAAGATCTCGAATTCATTGGCGCCGAGCGTCTTGGCGACGCGGATATAAAGCGGCGTGATCTGCGAGACGCCCTCATACATGACGATGACGCCGGAAAAGAACGAGGCGTAGAACAGGATGACGAGTTTGGCGATTTCATCGACGCCGAAATAGACGATCACCAACGGGATCAGGGCGATCGGCGGCAGCGCCCGGAAGAAATTGATCATCGGGTCGGCAAAGGTGCGGGCCGGCCGGTACCAGCCGAGCAGGAAGCCGACCGGCACGGCGACGGCGATGCCGAGAATGACGCCAAGCAGAACCCGCCGCGTCGATGCATAGATGTCGACGAGAAGACCCTCATGCAGCAGCAGTTCGACGAATTTGGCGGCCACCTGGTGCGGCGCCGGGATCAGCGAGGCGTTGACGAACCCGCTCCAGCGCACGCCATACCACAGCGCCAGCGCACCGAGCCATGGCGACAGCCCCAGCAAAAAGCGCCTTCCGGCCCGTCGATCCATCCCATCCGCTTTCAGCAATACAGATTGCCCTTGTTGCCGAAGTCATACTATAGATAAGATGACCATACAAGATCGCTATTCAGCGGTAGCTGCCCGGATTTCAAACATGGCGTCGCAGGATTTTGTCGTCCGCAAGGTTCAGGCATTTTGCTATCGCTACCCGCTGTCGATGCCGGTGGTCACCTCGTTCGGGCGTATGCTGGATCGTCCCACCGTGTTCGTTCGTGTCGAGGATACCGACGGTTATGTGGGGTGGGGCGAAGTCTGGGCGAATTTTCCTTCGCCCGGTGCGGAACACCGCAGCCGGATCGTCAACGATATTTTGGCTCCGCTGGTCGAGGCGGTCGCGGCCGGCAGTCCGCAGGACGTGTTTGAGCGCTTGACGCAGCGCACCGCGGTGCTGGCCTTGCAGTGTGGCGAGCCGGGTCCATTCGCGCAGGCCATCGCGGGCATCGACATCGCGCTGTGGGATCTGCATGCCAAACGCCAGGGGCTGCCGTTGTGGCGGATGCTTGGCGGCGAGCGTCCGACCGTTCGCGTCTACGCCAGCGGCATCAACCCGACCGGATCGCGGGCGATGGCCGAAGCCGCGCTGCGCCGCGGCCATCGCGCCCTGAAGCTGAAGATCGGATTTGACCCGGCGGCTGATCGCGCCAATCTGGCATCGTTGCGGGCGCTGCTCGGGTCGGGGTTTTTGGCAACCGACGCCAATCAGGCATGGTCGCTCGAACAGGCTATGGTGCATGCGCCGGCGCTCGAGGAATTCAATCTGGCGTGGCTGGAAGAGCCGATCCGCGCCGACCGTCCGTGGCCGGATTGGCAGGCGCTGCGCAAAGCCACCCGCGTGCCGCTGGCCGCGGGTGAGAATGTCGCTGGTCACGCCGCCTTCGCGCAGGTGATCGGCAGCGACGTCCTGGAATTCGTGCAGCCGGATGTCGCCAAATGGGGTGGCCTCACCGGATGCGCGGAAGTCGCGCGCAGCATTCGCGCGTCCGGTAAAACCTTCTGTCCGCATTATCTCGGCGGCGGCATCGGGCTGTTGGCCTCCGCGCATCTGTTGGCCGGCATCGGCGGTGACGGACTGCTCGAGATCGATGCCAACGACAATCCGTTGCGCGACGATTTTTGCGGACCGGTCGCCAAGGTGACCGACGGCACGATTACACTCACGGACCTGCCGGGATTGGGAATCGATCCGGATTTCGCACCGGTCGCGGCCTATCGGACCTTGTAACGCTCGGGATTGGCGCATGGCGGCGACCGGATACGACTACATCATCGTCGGAGCGGGGTCGGCAGGGTGTGTGCTCGCCAACCGCCTCTCCGCCGATCCGTCGTGCCGTGTGCTGCTGCTTGAAGCCGGCGGCTCGGACCGGAATTTCTGGCTGAAGCTGCCGGTCGGCTATTATCGCACCATGGTCGACGATCGGTTCTCGCGCAGCTTCATCACCGAGCCCGGAGAGGGCAGCGGCGGCCGCTCCATCGTCTGGCCGCGCGGACGGGTGCTCGGCGGATCTTCATCGATCAACGGGCTGATCTTCATCCGGGGGCAGCATGAAGATTTCGACGATTGGGAACGGCTCGGCGCCGCGGGATGGAGCTACCGCGAATTGCTGCCGTATTTCCGTCGCTACGAGCGCTACAGCGGTGGCGAGAGCCAGTATCACGGCGGGTTGGGTGAATTTGAGGTGTCCGAACTGCGCACCGGCAATGCCGCGTCCCACGCCTGGGTCGAGGCTGGGGTCGAATTCGGCCTGCCGGGCAATACCGATTTCAATGGCGAAACCACCTTGGGCGTCGGCAGCTATCAACTCGGGATCGGCCGGCACTGGCGCAGCAGCTCGGCTTCGGCGTTTCTTCGGCCGGCGATGCAGCGGCCGAATCTGACCGTCATCACACGCGCGCAAGTAAGTCAGATTGTCCTCGAAGGCCACACGGCAACAGGTGTCGCCTGGATCGAGCGCGGGCGGCGGCAGATGGCGCGTGCCGACCGCGAGGTGATTTTGTCGGCGGGTGCGATCCAGTCGCCGCAATTGCTGCAGCTCTCGGGCGTCGGTCCGGCGGATCTGCTGCGCAAACTCGGTATTCCCGTCGTCGCCGACGCGCCGGAGGTCGGACGGAATCTGCAGGATCATTACCAGGCCCGCATGATCGTCCGGCTGAAGCAGCCGATCTCGCTGAACGACCAGGTGCGCAATCCGATCGAACTCGCCAAAATGGGTCTGCAATGGCTGTTCGCCGGTGCCGGACCGCTGACCGCGGGCGCCGGGCAGGTCGGTGGGGCAGCCTGCACGGAATATGCGGTTGGCGGTCGCCCCGACATCCAGTTCAATGTCATGCCGCTGTCGGTCGACAAACCGGGCGAGCCGCTGCACACCTATTCGGGTTTCACCGCATCGGTCTGGCAGTGCCACGCCGAATCGAGGGGCTCCATCGCGATCCGGTCGACCGACCCGTTCGACCAACCGACGATCGTGCCGAATTATTTCGCCCGCGAACGCGATCGCAAGACCATGGTGGCAGGTCTCGACATGCTGCGGGCGATCTATCAGCAGAAATCGTTCCGCGAGTTTTGGGATATCGAGGTGCTTCCGGGTGAGGCGGCAAAGACGCCGCAAGCGCTGTGGGAGTTTGCGCGCAATACCGGCGGGACGGTGTTTCACTGCGTGGGCACCTGCCGGATGGGCAGCGACGGTGCGTCCGTTGTCGATCCGATGCTGCGGGTGCGCGGCACCGAAAGGCTGCGGGTGATCGACGCGTCGGTGATGCCGATGATCACTTCGGCCAATACCAATGCCGCGAGCCTGATGATCGGGGAAAAAGGCGCCGCGCTGGTCATGGCTTCATGACATGATGGTAACGACCGGGAATCACTGGCGAAGCGTCGGATGAGATGATGGATTTGAGCAGCGACAGCCACGTCCCGAAATACGCGCAGATCGCCGATATTTTCCGGCAGCGGATTTCCCGCGGGGTCTGGCCGCAAGGTCTCAGGTTGCCGGCCAATGAAGTTCTCGCCGACGAGTTCAGCGTTTCGCGCGTCACTATCCGTCAGGCGGTCGACCTGTTGGCGCGCGACGGCCTGATCGAAGCGCAGCAGGGCCGCGGCACCTTCGTGACCGGCACGCTGGCGCAGGACCGATGGCTGCGGGTCGAAACCACGCTTGCCGAACTGGCGGATGTCTATCGCGACACCTCGCCGGAAATCATCAATATTTCCGAAAGCCGCACCGATGCGCCGCTGCTGCCGCAGGACGGCACACCGGCGGCGCGTTACGTCTTCATGCGCCGCGTGCATTCCCGGAAGCAGCAGCCTTATTGCGTGATCTCGATCTATCTGGACGAGAAGATTTTTCGCAAGTCGCCGAAGCGGTTCCGCAAGGAAACCGTGATTCCGATCCTGAACGATATGCGCGATCCGGTCATTTCCGGCGCACGGCAGACGCTGACCATCGGAACCGCCGATCTCGAAGTGGCGAAATTGCTGCGGATCCCGCTGAACTCGCCGGTCGCGGAAGTCCGCCGGGTGTTCACCACGGCGGACGGTACCGTGGTGTATTTGGCGGAAGTCACCTATCGCGGCGATTTCATCCGCATCGAAATGGACATGCGGCCTTAGAACGAAGGCTAGCGCGAAAACAATTCCTGGTTCCGCCGTTCCAGCTCGTCGCGATAGGTGCGCAGCACATGCGCTTCGGTGACGGTGCCGATCACCGTGCGGTCCTGGACATTGTCGAGGACGACCAGGGCGTCGCTTTCGGTTCGCTCGAACGCGGTCATGATGTTGCGGATGGTCTCGAACGGAAGCAGGAATTCATTTTTCTGGTTTGCCAGTGTACCGAGCGTCATCTCGCCGTCGGCTGTGCTCGAATGCAGATCCGCCGATGACGCGAGCCCGGCATAGCTGCCATCCGTATTGCGCACCACGATCTGCTTGACGCGGCTGGCCGGAAACAATTTCTGGGCTTCGGCGATCGGCATCACGGCCGGCGCGGTCTCGAAATCGGATCGCATCAGCGTCGTTGCGCTCAATTGCTGGACCCAGCCGACGTCCTGCGGGCCACGAATGACCTCGCCGCGCAGGTGGAA
>JAQGJF010001082.1 GCA_028290765.1 Tardiphaga sp. | reverse complement strand
CTGGGCCGCGAACATGAACAGCCGGACACCGGCAACGACGCCGAGATTGCGGCGCAGCCGGTTGATCACATCGTCGGTGCTGTCGCCATTGCGCAGTTCGGGCGGTTTCAGGGCGATGAACATGGTGCCGCGGCTGGCGCCGCCGCCGCCCGGTCCGCCGGTGCCGCCGAGCGACGAACCGACGCTTTCGACGCCCGGATCGGCGAGCACGATATCGGCCAGACGCTGCTGCAGGCCGAGCATGGCCTGGAACGAGGTATCCGCGGAGGCGCGCGTCGCGCCGATCACGAAGCCCGAATCGTCGGTCGGGAAATAACCCTTCGTCGTTTTGACATACAGCGTGACCGTCAGCGCGATGGTGGCGAAGAACACCAGCAGCGTCAGGTAGGGAAAGCCGAGCACGACGTGCAGCGTGCGCTCGTAGAACGCCACGACGCGCGACAGCGCGCTTTCGACGATGCGGTCGAAGCGGGTCTCGGTGCTCGACGTCGCCGACTTGATGTATTGCGCGCAGATCATCGGGGTCACGGTCAGCGACACCACGGTGGAGACGACGATCGAGAACGTCAGCGTCAGCGAGAATTCGCGCAGCAACCGGCCGACCAGCCCGTCCATGAAGATCAGCGGCGTAAAGGCGGCGACCAGCGACAGGCTGATCGACAGCACCGTGAATCCGATCTGCCGGGCGCCGTCCAGCGCCGCCTGCAGCGGCGCCATGCCCTCCTCCAGATTGCGGTACATGTTCTCGATCATGACAATGGCGTCGTCGACCACGAAACCGACCGAGATCGCCAGCGCCATCAGCGAAAGGTTGTTGATCGAGAACCCGGCCATCCACATGCCGGCGCAGGTTCCGGCCAGCGCCAGCGGCACCGAGACGCCGGCCGCAATCGTCGGCGTCAACCGGCGCAGGAAGACGAAGACGACCATCATCACCAGCGCCGCCGTCGCCAGCAGCGTCCATTCCATGTCCTCGACGCTGGCGCGGATCGTGCCGGTGCGGTCGGTCAGCACCGAGACCTCGATGCCGGCGGGGATCCACTCCTTGAGATCGGGGATCAGCGCCTTGACGCGGTCGACGGTGTCGATGACGTTGGCGTCGCCCTGCTTGGTGATCTGGATCAGCACCGCCGGCTGCTTGTTGAACCAGGCGATCGAGCGGCTGTTGCGGGTGGCATCCTGGACGTCGGCGACATCGGACAGCCGGACGTAATTGCCGTTCGAACTTTTCACGATGATGTCGCGAAACTCTTCCGCGGTGCGCATCTGCGGATTCATCGACAGCGTCTCGCTCTGCCGCGTGCCCTGGAAGATACCGACCGGACCCAGCGGATTGGCGTTGACGATCGCGGTGCGGACATCGTCGGTGGCGATGCCGGCATTGGACAGCGCCACCGGGTTGAGCTGGATCCGCACCGCCGGCTGATCGGCGCCGCTGGCGGTGACCTCGCCCACCCCGGGAACCTGCGAGATACGCTGCACGATGACCGTGTCGGCAACGTCGTAGATCGCGGCGGCCGACATCGTCTTCGAGGTCAGCGCCAGGATGAACACCGGCGCCGCCGCCGGATTGGCCTTGCGGAAATTCGGCAGCGTCGGCAGGTCGGTCGGCAGGTCGGCGAGCGAGGCATTGATCGCCGCCTGCACGTCGCGCGCGGCGCGGTCGACGCTGCGGCCGATGGCGAATTGCAGCTGGATGCTGGTCGAGCCAAGCGAGCTGGTCGAGGTGATCTGCTCGATGCCGGCGATGACCCCGAGCCGCCGCTCCAATGGCGCGGCGACGGTCGCCGCCATGATCGCGGGATCGGCACCCGGCCGCGTCGCCGACACCCGGATCATCGGGAAATCGACATTGGGGACCGCGGCCACCGGCAGGAAGTGATAGGCAACGGCGCCGACCAGAAACAATCCGATGCCGAGCAGCGTGGTACCGACTGGCCGGCGGATGAAGGGCTCGGAGATCGATGCCATTACTGCATCCCCTCGGTCGCTCCCGCGATCGGCGGCGCCGGCATCCCCGGCGTGGGCGGCACCGCCTTCTCGATCCGCCGATTGATGCGGTCCAGCGCCAGGTAAATCACGGGCGTCGTATAGAGCGTCAGCAACTGGCTGAGCAGCAGACCGCCGATGATGGAGATGCCCAGTGGAAACCGCAGCTCGGCGCCGGTGCCGCTCTCCACCGCCAGCGGCAGCGCACCGAACAGCGCGGCCAGCGTGGTCATCATGATCGGGCGAAAACGCAGCAGGCAGGCCTGCACGATGGCGTCATAGGGCGATAGCCCGCGATGCCGCTCGGCCTCGAGCGCAAAATCGATCATCATGATCGCATTCTTCTTGACGATGCCCATCAACAGAATGATGCCGATCAGGCCGATCACCGAAAGATCCTGCCCGAACGCCATCAGCGCCAAGATCGCGCCGACCCCGGCCGAGGGCAGCGTCGAAAGAATGGTGATCGGGTGGATGTAATTCTCGTAGAGCACGCCGAGCACGATGTAGATCGTGACCAAGGCTGCGAGGATCAGCCAGGGCTGGCCGGCCAGCGATTTGGAGAATTCGGCGGCGTCGCCGGCGAACAGGCCGACGATGCTGGTCGGCATGCCGATGCGCGTTTCGATGGTCTTGACCTCGTTGACGGCATCGCCGAGCGCCTCGCCGGGCGCCAGGTTGAAGCTGAGCGAGACCGCCGGGAACTGGGCCTGATGCGAGATCGCCAGCGGCGCGGTAGTCCGCGTCAGCGTCGCCACCGCGGACAACGGCACCTGCGCTCCGACCGCGCCGGGCAGATACAGTTTGGACAGCACGTCGGGGTCGCGCTGCTGCGACGGCAGCGCTTCCAGCACCACGCGATACTGGTTGGCCTGGCCGTAGATGGTCGAGATCTGGCGCTGCGCAAAGGCATCGTTCAGCGTGTCGTTGATGCCCTGCAGATTGACGCCGAGCTGTCCGGCGCGCTGCCGGTTGATGTCGAGCGAGGCGCGAAGGCCGCCCGACTGGTTCTCCGACGAGACGTCGCGGAACAAGGGATCGCGGCGCAGCTCGGCGACCAGTCTCTCCGACCACAGGATGACCTCCGCCGAGTCGGTGCCGGTCAGCGTGTACTGGTACTGCGAACGGCTCGACTGGGTCGAAATCTGGATATCCTGCACCGGCTGGAAATACACGGTCATGCCGGGGATCGCGGCGACGCTCTGCTTGAGCCGGGCGATCACCTTGGTGATGTCGTCGCTGCGTTCGCCGCGCGGCCGCAGCGTCATCACCAGCCGGCCGACATTGGTGGTCGGATTGACGGTACCGCCGCCGATCACCGAGACCACGCCGGTGACATCCGGATCGGCCTGGATCGCCGCGGCAGCCTGGCTCTGCCGACTCTGCATCTCGGCGAAGGAGACATCGGCGCCGGCCTCGGTCACGGCCGTGATCGAGGCGGTGTCCTGCAGCGGCAAAAACCCCTTCGGCGCGATGATGTAGAGGCCCACGGTGGCGGCCACGGTCAGGAAGGTGACGATCAGCGTGGCGCGCTGGCGCTGCAGCAC